>CAINDV010000679.1 GCA_903847485.1 uncultured Verrucomicrobiota bacterium | reverse complement strand
GCTCCTGCCGAGCCTCGACGGCAGCAGCCGTGCGCCGGATCCGAAAGGCTCGGCAGGAGCCTCGCCCTACCGCTGGGGGACTTTTCAAACACGCTCTTAGGCCACCAAGCCGGTCATTGCTATCAATAGGTGTATTGGCTGTTAAGAGTCTGGTGCTGCTGCCGTGCGGAACAGCGCGGCGTGGTTGAAGCTGGCTAGCGGACGCGGTTTATCGGAGCGGTGTTCCCTGAAAGACGACGCGATAGTTTCTGGCGAGGTCACAGGCCAGCGGGTTGGGTACCAAAATGAAGTCATCGGTGATAAGTGGTTTCAGGTCCGCACCTTCGATAACTCGCACGTCTTTGAGCCGCCGGGGTAGGAACTGTAGAAAGGGCCGCCCGCCGCGTTGCGAGCCGTTCCGATTCAGCGGCGCGAAACTTTGCGCGCCACGGTTCGGCTTAATTTCCAAGGTCCAAACACCGGCCTGTTCCGTGAGCGTTTGGTCCCACGCCGTCTGACCCTTGGCCATGCGCGCCACCCAGGCCGGGTCGCCATAGAACGCCACCGTATCACGGTCATAGAGCAGGCCGCGCGCGTCGTCAGCCGTCAGGCCGGCAGCGCGAGCCGCGTCAGTGAGTTGGATGGGTGAAGTAGGGCGGCCGTTAGCGTCCAGCCCGGCCGAGGCTAAGTCGGGGAAGTAGGTTTGCAGCCGGGCCATGAGCGCCGCCTGATTGGCGAAAAACGCTTCGGCGAAAGTGTAACGCCCGGGCTGTTCCACGAAGTAATCCAGGCACCCCCAACCGGCATAGCCATACCAACTAGGCACCGTGTAACCGATCATCTGATTGACCCCGCCACTGTTCAGGAACGCCAACGCCATAGCGTCGCGGCCGTCAATGTGCCCCATCAGACAGTTGCCGACCGGCAGGAAGACCTTGGGGTTCGGCGAGTGGATCAGGTGTTTCTGGTTCTTAGTGTCCAAGCCATAGAGCACGCCACCCTCACACCGGAACTGGCCATTGCGATAGGCATAACCTATCTGCCAGTCCCGCTCGGTGGCGTGACCGGAGGTAACGAACAAGTCAGCTTGATACTCGGTCAAGGCATGGGCGAGCGACTCTGTGGAATCGGCGGGGCCAGAGAGAACCTTCGGTGCTCCGCCCTTCTCCTTCTTCACTATCTGGCCCGAAGTGAGTTCACTATACCAGACACCTTCCTGGCAACACTCAAGGGCGATTTCAGTGCCGCTGGCCACCTTACTAACAGTCAGCGGCTCTTGGTGTTGCGCCAGGCGCCAGGCGTTCGTGGCGTTATAGCCAGTCAGTATGCCCCAGATACAATCGGCGTAAGGATCGTCGTCCAGTTGGCGGGTAAGCCGCTGCACCTGAGCCACGAATTCGCGACCGGCTTCGGCGGGTTGAGCCACGAAGCAGACATAGCGCGGGAACCGGGTGCGGAGTTCGGTTAGTGCCTCGCCCACGGAGACTTCATAAGTGATAACTGCGGCCTGGTGCTCTTGACGCAGCGCCGCCACCACCCGGTGCCATTCTTGGTCCGCCTGCGTTTTGCGTGACACCACAACGGCATAGCCGGCGTCCCCGGCGGCGGCGCTGGCTGGCGGCGAGGTAGCTAAGAGCACTGCCACCACAATCCACCGCCAGAAACTGAAGTCAGCTTTCACGGTTAGTAGGTGAGTCTGTGTCCACTTAGCGCCAGTTCAGGATGACTTTGCCCGATTGGCCGCTAAACATCGCCGCGAAGCCTAGCTCGAACTCGGTGTAATGAAAGCGGTGGGTAATAGCCGGCTGGATGTTCAGCCCGCTTTCCAGCATAACCGTCATCATATACCAGGTTTCATACATCTCGCGCCCATAGATGCCCTTGATCGTCAGCATGTTGAAAACCACCTTGTTCCAATCAAAAGGCACCTGCTCCGAAGGGATGCCCAGCATGGCGATTTTGCCGCCGTGGGCCATCTGGTCAATCATCTGGCGCAAGGCTGCTGGGTTGCCAGACATCTCCAGTCCCACGTCAAAGCCTTCCTTCATGCCTAGTTGCTTCTGAGCTTCCTCTAAGACACCCGGACTCTTCACGTTCAGCGCCAGAGTAGCACCCATCTGCCGCGCCAGTTCCAGCCGGTGGTCATTGACATCTGTCACCACCACGAACCGCGCGCCGGCATGTTTGGCTACGGCGGTGGCCATAATGCCGATCGGCCCGGCACCAGTAATAAGCACATCCTCGCCCAGCAACGGAAAGGAAAGCGCCGTATGCACGGCATTGCCGAAAGGGTCGAAGATCGCCGCAACGTCGCGGTCAATGCCGCTGCGATGGGCCCACACGTTGGTCATAGGCACGGAGATGTATTCCGCGAACGCGCCGGGGCGATTTACTCCAATGCCTAGAGTGTCCTTGCAAAGATGGCGGCGGCCCGCGAGGCAGTTACGGCACCGGCCACAGACGACGTGGCCTTCCGCGCTGACGACCTCGCCGGGGAAAAAGCCGTTCACGTTCGAGCCGACTTCCACCACCTCGCCCACGAACTCATGGCCGACGACCATCGGCACCGGAATGGTCCGCTGCGCCCAATCATCCCACTTGTAGATGTGCAGGTCGGTGCCGCAAATGCCTGTGCGGTCCACATGGATGAGCACGTCGTTGATGCCCATCTCGGGCTTGGGCATGTCTTCCAGCCAGAGGCCGGGTTTCCGTTCTTTCTTCACCAGTGCTTTCATAGTGTTGTGTAAATCCTGTCGTTGACGGACGGTGATCGTTCACTCGCGCTCCCGCCACCGGAAATGCTGCTCGCCTAGCGGAGCGACTTCCGGTATGATGGACACCCGGTATCCAGCATGCAAGACTTATTTCCATTATATTGCACAGCATGAAAACCCAACCTTCGGCCCATAAGACGGCGGTGCCCGCAGCGGAGGCCGTCAACCACGACCTCGGCGGCCGGGTCAAGCACCTGCGCGCCACCTGCGGTTGGTCGTTGGAGGCGCTGGCCAATGCCAGCGGTGTGAGCCGGTCCATGTTGAGCCAGATCGAGCGCGAACAGGCCAACCCGACTCTGGCGGTGACCCTGCGCATTGCCCGGGCGTTCGGCTTGTCGCTGGGTGAATTGCTGGAGTTGCCCGGTGCTGCCTCCGCCGTGACCGTGATTCGCGCCGACGACCATACTTATCACTATCGCTCGGACAAGGATTGCCAGATCCGCACTCTCTCGCCACTGAACCTGGAGAAGGATGTCGAGTTCTATGAAGTGCGCCTCCAACTTGGCGGCGCACTGCGCAGCGCGCCGCACTTTGAGGGCACCCGCGAATTTCTAACCGTCCAGAAAGGCCGCGTGCGCGTCGAATCGGCGGGCGACACGGAGGAGCTGAAACCTGGTGACTCCGCGAGTTATCGCGCCGATGTGACTCATGCCATCATCAATGCCGGCAAGGGCGACGCGGCCGCGTTCCTGATCGTCATCTACCGTTAGTCGTGTTGGCAACGTGCGGGGCCTCGTGCGGCGGTGTGGCAAAGCAATGGTAGTGCTCAGCATTTAGCCATAACCAATTCAGTCGGGCGTGGCACTCTTAACGCAAAGGCGCAAAGCCGCAAAGGGAGTTGAGCGGGACAGGTTTCGGTCACCAACCAGTGACCGGTAACCAGATGCTTCAAAGGCTGTCTTTCCCTTGCGTCTCTGCGCCTTTGCAGTGCTATCTCCCAACTTCGTCGCGTTCTGCGAAGATTTCTTTAACGCAGAGGACGCAAAGGCTGGCGCGGAGTCCCGCAGAGAAAGCTTTCCCTCTGCGACCCTTGGCGGAGCCACTCTGCGACCTCGGCGTTAAATCGGGTGGCCTGCCTGTTTGGTTGCGGCTACGCCGCGCTATGCCTTTGCGTTGAATCTTCACTGAATAGTTACCGTTTCGGGCGGGTGGTTTCGCCCCAACTCTGCTCAATCTCTTCCAGCGTCCGGCCCTTCGTCTCCGGCACCCACAGCCAGACCACCACCACCAGCACCACGCAAAACGCCGCGTAGCAATAGAACGGGAAGGCGTGATTGAAATGAGCCACGAACCACGAATCCTTCGCGTCCATTATGGGGAAGCTCTGCGTCACGGCGTAGTCGGCGGTCCAGAGGAAGAACGTCGCCAGGCCCAGCGCGCGGCCCCGCACACCGGTCGGGAAGATTTCGGACAGGATCACCCACGTCACCGGGCCGACGCTCAGGCCGAAGGCCGCGATGTAAACCAGGATGAACAGCAGCATCCAGCCGGCCGCGGCAGTAGGATCGGCCAGCGTTTGTGCCATCACGCCCATCGCCACGAGGCTCACGCCCATGCCCACCGTGCCGACCAGCATCAGCGGACGGCGGCCCCACTTGTCCACGGTCGCAATCGCGATCACGGTGAACAGCACGCAGGCACCATTGATGACGATTTGCGTCAACAGGCCGGCATCTACGCCGGTGGTCGCGCTCATGGTCTTGAAGATCGTCGCGCCGAAGTAGAGGAAGACGTTGATGCCGGTGACTTGCTGGAGCACGGCCAGCGCGATGCCGATGAGCAAGGGCCGGCGCAGTTTGCGAGAGAAGAGTTCGCCCCAGGTGCCTTGCTCCTGCGAAAGGGCGGCCTTGATGGCGGCGCACTCCGCCGCGGCGAAGGCCGGGCCGGCGACCTTGCCGAGAATCTCCGCCGCGCGGTCGCCGCGCTGCCGTTCGATCAGCCAGCGCGGGCTTTCGGGAATGGGAATCAGCAGCAGGGCGAAAAGCACCGCCGGCACCAGCCCGGTGGCGAACATCCAGCGCCAGCCGGTGTTGATGAGCCACGCCTGGTTCTCCGGCAACGCGGTATCGCCGTGGGCGTGGGCGATGAAGTAATTGACGAACGCCGTCGTCGCGATGCCGCCCACGATGGCGATCTGGTTCACGGCCACCATCCGCCCGCGCAAATGCGCCGGCGTGATCTCGGCGATATACATCGGCGTGGAGATGGAGGCGATGCCGATGCCCACGCCGCCTATGAAGCGGAACAGGATGAAGACGGCGATGTCATTGGGCAGCGCCGTGCCGAGGGCCGAGGCGAGGAACATCAGCGCCGCGAGGAACATCGCGAGCTTGCGCCCGAAGCGGTCCGAGAGCGGGCCGACGAGCAACACACCCGTCGCGCAGCCGATGAGCACACAGCCCGACGCCCAGCCCTTCATGAAGTCGCTGAGCGCGAACCGGGCGGTCAGCGGCTCAATGGCGCCGGAAATGACGCCGGTGTCGTAGCCGAACAACAGCCCGCCCAGCGTGGCGACGAGGCAGATGGGGATGAGGTAGGGGAGGTTGGTTTTTGGGGTGGGGTTCATGGCCAAGTTAAACTCCGCAAGCCGCGGGCGTCTCTTGTGCTTGGACGATCAGGTCCTTGAGAGGAGCGGATAGGCTTTTGCTAGCTTCTCGATCTGCGATTCGCGTTTGCCCTCAGGATCGTGAACAACAATGACAACACGCTGGATCGAATGAAAATCCTCGTGCAAAAGACCATGGTCCAGTTGTAGTAGCATCATGCTAAGCGCCACCGAGAAATCCATGCCGCCTAGCCCAGTTCCCATAACGGGCATCCACAATTCCGCCAGTCGCTGGTGTGCAGCCAGTCGCAGCACATTCCTCAGAGATGCAACCAAGGAAAGTGTGTCAGCCTTAATGCCAGCACCTTCCAACTGCTTTGAAGATCCGCAAATAATGATTCGATGCTTCGTCTTGAGCGGGCAGTCCAAGTAGACGACCGTTCCTGCCGGAAACTCCTCAACCGCTCGCCCGGCCCCACCTTTGCCCGCCTTCAGCTCAGCTTGGATGAGAGCCTCGATGTTCTTGATCTTGGACCGGAAGTGCTTCTGAAAGTATGCGCCCAGGGCGCTCCGGTCATGGTAGAGGCACTTCGGATCGAACATCGTGATGGAGGGTAACACTACTGCGCCGTGTTGCGGGTCTGGCTTCGCGGCTCGAATATCTCCGGTGACGATGTCAACGCAGTGGGACGGGGACAACGCGAGGCGAAAACCTGATTCAATCCGAGTGACAATGCCAGAAATCTGTTTTGTGAGGAGCGTTCTAATGGCGGTGCATGCCGGACCGAGCGAAGCTGCTAGCTCATTCTTCGCGCGCACGGCGTCGTAAGTGGCCGGTGTGGTGCCGATCAAATCGGTGGGCAGATGAAGGACTTGTCCTTGAGGAGCAACGATAACGCTGCGCTCTCTACCCAAGCGGCCTATGAACAAGCCAAGCTCGAACACCACGTTATCACGTGCTGTCATCATTTTCGTCCCGCGCATTTTGACCAAATCGTCGGGCGCGAAAACGAATACCCCGTAGTCGACTCGCTCCAGAACGGCGAGTAAGGACTCTAGGCTGGGCTGCGAGAGCTCAAAAACGCCTTGTGTCCAGACCGTCACATCGGCGTCATGAGCTAGGGCGGCCTGAATCTCGTAAGCGAGATCAAGATGCTCTACAGAGGATCCTACGAACACGCGCTGTTTCATGGTAATTGGTTTTCTTGTCGGCGGTTGTGTTGGTGTGGGCAGAAACTCTACGGATCGCCATCACTAAGCTCCGCTTCGAGCTTGGTCGATCGTGAACGCGCAAGTGTCTCCCTGTCCCAAACGCCAGCGAAGTACTTGTCTATCGCTTGCTGGAAGAGGGGATCTGGCGGCGAGCACAGAGAGAAAAGTGTCATACATGATCGGAACTTCGTGCAGTCCTGGTCTCCGAAGATCTGTCCAGCGGTTCGGTTTCTGAGGCCGAGCACAAGTTGGGTGCATTCGCGCAGACGGAGGCCCAGGACTTCATGCTGCAAGTACCGACCTGCTGAGGCTACAGAATCTAGGCCGAAGTAGTAGGACTCGTCACTGGTCCCAAGACCCTTTATCTGCGGAAAGATAAACCACATCCAGCACGATTTCTTTTGCCCTTGCGCAAGTTCACAAAGGACTTGTCCATAAACCCGATTCTGGGCCTGAATGAAGTGATCAAATTCCATAGCTGCCTGCTGTTTCAAGTGGGCTACCGTTTCTCACGAGTCCGTGTGCACTTTTCTGGCGCGGTGTTGCGGAGCAAAACCGACCGGCAGACGCTCGACAGGTAGGTGCGGCTCAAGGTGAAGGGTGTAATGGGATTGCGGGGTCTGGCAAGCTGGATTTGGCGGCGATTGCGGGCTTGGGCGTATCTTGCCGTTGCTGCCCAGTCCCGGAGGGACGTTCGAAAATAGCCCAGCGTTTCAACGCTGGGCGCTGGCGTCACCAACCAACCAAGTCCCGTCAGGGACGAAAGAAACGCCGAGCGGCACCGGGCTTCTGCCGTGCCTGACGGGACTTGGCGGCGATCCTGCGCCGTCCACCCAGCGTTGAAACGCTGGGCTATGATCTTCCGCCCTGCCGGGCTGGAGTAAACCCGGCCATAGGCCAACTGGAAGCTTCGGCTCACGCGGAAGGATGTAACGATCTTGCATAGGCGGGCAAGCTGGATTTGCCAGCGGTTGCCGGCGTAGGCGCAACTTGCCGTTACCGCCCAGTCCCGGAAAGATTGGCTTTGCTGGCGCGGAATGGGCACCGGCTCGCGACGCTCCAGCCCCGAAAGCGACAGCGGACTGCCTGCCTGTGCGGGGCACGCAGACAGGCCGCACTCCAAAACGCTGGCGCGGAGGCAATCGCCCCGGCTGACGCGCCAGCGGCTTGGACTGCGCCAGCCCTCTGGCGCTTTTCCCCGGCCCCGCAGCCCACGGTTGGCGTTGCCCATAAACGTGTCAGTGCTTGATTTCGGCGACCCCCAGCCCCCAAGTGCGCAGGAGTTCACGCGCCCCGGCCTCAAAACCGGCGGTGAAGTCCACCGCTTGGAATGCTTCGAGGGTCCAGGAAAGTCTGGAGGCATCACAGGCACGGTAGCAAACCGGCAGGATGCGGTCACCAAAACGCGGGCTGCGCAGGGCGTAGAGGAGTTCACGTTTGACCCACTGCGACTTGGTCGCCGCCGGCGACAGCAACAGGAGGAACCAGTCGCAACGCTGGAGCGCCGCGCCAATTTCGTCTTGCCACTGCTGCGCCCCGAGGAGTTGGGTCTGGCTGTACCACACCGGCACGCCATGCTCTCGTAACAGAGCGGCCAAGCGGGTGGCCATGCGTCGGTCCTTGCTCGAATGGGAGAGGAAGACTTCCTGCGGCAGGCCGGTACGCACGGGGCGTTTCATGCCACGGCTGCCACGGGGGACTTTCCCAGCGCGACCGCAATGCGCTCCGCAGTCTCGGCGGCATCCTTCGTTGCGCGGACGAGCGGGAGTCGGCGCAGAATCCACGGGATGTCTGCGGTGGGCTTGACCAGCACGGGGATAAGCCGCCCCCGGAATCGGGCGTCGCTGAGCGCGTATTCGATCTCCGAGACCACCGAAGGCGAATGTACCGAACTCGGCGAGAGCAACACGACCATGGCATCGGACCGCTCCAAGGCCCGGCCGACTTCGAGATGCCAGTTGTGCCCCGGTTCCAGATCGGCGGCGGGATTCCACACTTCGTATCCCGCCGAAGCCAAGGCGGCGCGCAATTGCCCGGCCCATTTGGCGTCGGCCTCGGTGTAGCTCAGGAATACATTCATGTTTGTTGGAAAAAGTATTTCAGCCGGATGTCAGCTTGTCCAGACCCTGAAGATCCCTGAGTTCGGCCCCGTGCCGCCGAGCACGCCCACGCCCATGCAGGCCTGGAGATCCTCCGGTTCCAGGTCAGGAAAATCCGCGAGGATCTCGTCTGGCTTCGCGCCTTCCGCCAGCATGTCCAGCACGTCCTTCGCCCGGATGCGCATGCCCCGGATGCAGGGTTTGCCGCCGCACTGGTCTGGATTGATGGTGATTCGGTTCACGGCGGAATGCTACTTCACCGCCAGCGGGTTGGCATTTCTCTTTTTCACTTCCCGCTGTCTTTGATGGCCCGGAACATGGCCTCCACGTTCTCGATCGGGGTGTTGCCTTGGATGTTGTGGATGGTGTTGAACACGAAGCCGCCGTCGTCATTGAAAATGTCAATCCGCTCGCGCACCTCGCCATAGACTTGCTCCGGCGTGCCGAACGCCATCGTCTTTTGCGTGTCCACCCCACCGCCCCAGAAGACGAGATCCTTGCCGAACTCGCGCTTCAGGCGCGTGGCGTCCATCTCCGCGGCGGAGCATTGCACCGGGTTGAGAATGTCGAAGCCGGCGGCGATAAAGTCCGGCAGGAGTTGATACACGGAACCGCATGAATGGATGAACGTCTTCCATGAGGAGCGGCGATGGATGAGGTCGTTGATCTGCTTGTGGAACGGTTGGTAAAGATCACGGTAGGCCTGCGGGGAGATGAACGGCCCGCGCTGCGTGCCGAAGTCCGTGCCGGTGATCAAGGCGACTTGCACCACGTCGCCGAAGAGATCCATCAGCGTGTTCAGGTTTTGCAGCGCATACTCGCACTGCTTCTCGAAGATCGCCCAGACGTAACTGCGCCGCGCCTTGGTGGAGATGTACCATTCCGTGATGTCGCGGATGCCTTTGGGATGCTTCAAGAACGGCGCCGGCACCAGCGCGATGTCGCCGAGGGCAGAGCCGGGGATGATCAGGATGGCGCCGAAGTCCTGGCGTTCGGCAAACCACTGTTTCTGCGCGCGGAAATAGGCGAGGTCTTCCGCGCTCAACAGGCCGAACTCTTCGAGGTTATCCGCCGGGTTCAACTTGTCCTCGTCAATCGGCTGCTGCCGGATGATCGAGTCAAAGAAGTAGCCGCCTTGCGGCATGAAGCCGCTGGGCGGCACGCTGGTGTCGCCTTCAGGATACATGTGCCAGCCGCCGTCGGGCGCGGGGGTGACGTTGAAAGTGCCGGGCACCAGGCAAGGTGTGCCGTCGGGCATCGTGAACGGTTTCCAGTCCTTTTGCTCAGTGCCAAAGATGGATTTGCGCGGCAGCACACCGACGACATCAATGTCCAAGGCGGCGCGCAATTCATCATCCACCTCGCCGAGCATCTGGTAAGGTTCGATGACTTTGACGCGGTGGGCCGGATCGCCCAGCACGCGCTGGCGCAGGCGGTGAACCACGGAGACATTCATCCCCGTGACAAACGTGGCACCGAAGTCAACACAGACGCGGTCCGGTTGTCGGTGGTTGAGAGCAGCTTCGAGACGTGCGCGGCTATTCATAGGCCCAGAAGTGTGACCGGAGCCGGATCGGAAAGCGAGTAGTTATTCGGCGGGTTCACCCCAGTGCCTCCCCAAGTTGTTGGTGTCAAAGAACGCCCGGTGAGGGCACCGGGCCTACCGCGGCGTGCGCTCGCTATTGTAGGCCGGGTGCCCTCACCCGGCGTCCCCCGAAGTAACCGATAACTTGGGGAGGCCCCGGGTTCACCAGCGCTATGCCGGTGCCTCCCGAGGTTGTCGGCGGGGCGGACGGGCCGTAATTTTGAAGTGTGCCGGCCGAGCGCAGCGGCGACGGCGCTTGGGCGGGTGGCGGCCAAAGCAGGGCCGCGTTGGCTGGCCACCGCAGTCCAAAAGGGGGCGCAAATCAGGTTTTGCACCTGCCGGTTTCAGCCCGGCAGGGCGAAAGCGAATAGCCCAGCGTTTCAACGCTGGGCCGGGGGCGCAGCCGGAGTTCAGTCCCGTCAGGGACGGCAGAAAGATGCTGACCCAACCCAGACTTTCTGTCGTCCCTGTCGGGACTTGTCGCCCAGTTGGCCCGCTGTTCCCAGCGTTTAAACGCTGGGCTATTCTCTCTCGCCCTGTCGGGCTGGAAACCGGCGTATGCAAAACCTGATTTGCGCCCTCCAAAAGGTCGCCGACAATTTCGGGCTTGCCCGCGCCTGGCCGGAGGCGCAAGCTTTCCCACGTCGCGGCGCTGGCCGACAGAACTAAATCAAACCTATGAGCACTATCGTTCAAGTAGGAAGTAACAACCCCGTCGTCCCTCGCCCGAAGACCGCAGCGCGGCGACTGGCATCGCCACTCGCCGCCGTCGGCCGCTGGCTGGCGCTGGCGCTGGTGGCGGGAGCCACCGTCGCCGCGCAGGCGCAGGCCCCGGTGATCGTCTCCTTCGGGAGCAATGGCGCGTTGGTCTGCACCAACCTACTGGCCGGCTCGACGGCCAGCGTGGAATGGGCCTCCTCCGTGCTGGGACCGTGGACGAACACTTGGGCGGACCTGGCGGCGGTGACGGCGGACACCAACGGGGCGATTCGGGTCAGCGTGCCGATGTTCTACCGGGTGCGAGGCGTGCCCGCGCCTCCCGGCATGGCACTGGTCCCGGCGGGTTGGTTCACGATGGGTAACTGTATGCCCCCGGCTGAAGGCAACACTAACGAACTTCCGCTCCATTCGGTCTTTGTCTCGGCGTTTTACATGGACAAGTTCGACGTGACGAAGGCGTTGTGGGACGAAGTGCGGGGGTGGGCGCTCACAAACGGCTACAGCTTTGAAAAGGACGGTTCCGGGAAGGCCACGAACCATCCCGTCCATACCGTCAATTGGTGGGACTGCGTGAAGTGGTGCAATGCGCGGAGCGAGAAGGCGGGGTTGGTGCCGGCGTATTACACCAGCGCGGCACAGACCAATGTGTATCGCACCGGGTCTGTGGACGTGCGGAACGATTGGGTAAAGTGGAACAGCGGCTACCGGCTGCCGACGGAAGCCGAGTGGGAGAAGGCGGCGCGGGGCGGCACCAGCGGGCAGCGGTTCCCGTGGGGCAACACCATTTCCTGGAGTCTGGCGAACTACCGTACTGACTCGCCTGGCGGCTATGCTTACGATTTGAATCTAACGAGCGGCTATCACCCGACATTTGCCACGGGAGCTTATCCCTACACCAGTCCGGTGGGCTATTTTGCCCCGAACGGCTATGGCCTGTACGACATGTCTGGCAACCTCTGGCAATGGTGTTGGGATTTGTATGGGAGCTACAGTGCCTCGCCAGCTACTGACCCGCGTGGACCGAGCGGAGTTTTGACTCACCGTGTGTTGCGCGGCGGCGACTGGTACAACGGCGCCAACGACACGCGTTGCGCCGATCGCTACGACTTCGGCCCGTACTACTTCTACTACGGTGTTGGCTTTCGGTGTGTGAGGGGGCTTTAGTTTATGCTCTTTTTACCCTTTAACCCTCTTGAAGCAGGAACGCGACGGGTTGGCGGAAAAGAGCGGGGGGCTGGGGGTGCCGCCCCCAGCGGGAAAAAAACTCGACCACCTCACCACGTCCCCG
>CAINDV010000678.1 GCA_903847485.1 uncultured Verrucomicrobiota bacterium | reverse complement strand
GAGCAACATAATTGCCCACCGGTGTAGCACCCCCGGTGGGACAAACACCGTCCAACCTACCAAGATTCGGCCGGCTCGCCGCGCGCCGTTCGTAGCCCCGCCGGGCGCTCAGCCCCGCTGAGAACCCGTCACTCGCCAGTCTTTACGCGCGCAACAATACGGCAATGGGCGACGCCGCACGCCGTGCTTTAACTGGATTGCTTGCCAATAACATCAGCAATTCGACGGCTGCTGTCTTCCTATTGACAGATGGTTACTCTAACAGCGGTGCGGATCCGCTTTCGGTAGTTCCGGATTATCAGTCAGCGCAAGTGCCTATTTTTGGCTTTGGCTACGGCAGCACCGTTGACCCACGGCTGGAGCAAATGGCGGTTCAAACGGGCGGCAAATACTATAGTTCCCCCACGACATTAGCTGACGTCCAGCGAGCCTTTGCCGACGCGAACGCAATAGTGCAGGCGCGAATACAAGTGTCCTCCGGACAAATCACCTCTTCCGGTGCTCCAACTAGCGTGGACACACCGATCGTTGTTGATTCAACCATGACCCAACTGCGACTGACGGCTACCTATTCCACAGGCAGTGGCGGCACAACGCTATCGTTGGTGGAACCTAGTGGCGTCGTCGTCGCCCCGGTATCCTCCCAGCAGGTGGGACAGGAGACGCTGCTAACCTTCTCCGTAGAAAACCCAGCGGCGGGCACATGGTATCTCCGCGGGACGCTCGCAGGGAATGCTCGCTTAGTTTATCAGGCCGACTCCAGTGTGAGTGGCTTCTCCTTTAATCTGAGCGCAGTGTCGGCCGACGGGGATACTATTCCTGTAACCCAGCCGATACGGATTGTGGCGAGCTTGAACCAAGTCGAGGTGGTCAATCAGGCTAATGTAACGGCGATTGTTACGAGACCCGATAAATCGGCTATCACGCTGACGTTATCGAACGCTGCTCCAGGCATGTATTTCGGCGAATATGCGGCCAGTGGCGTAGAGGGACAGTACCAGGTTGATGTTTACGCCAACAACGGCACTGGCATCGCCATGTTTACATACGACGGCGCTACTTTCAGTCAACCCGTGGGTGGGGGTAACGTAGCCGTCCCGGCAGATGTTCCCGTGGTCGTCAACTTTTCTCGTGTCGCATCGTTTGCGGTGCAAGTCAAAGGCGGAGGGGGAAATGTCGTTTTGGATGTTACGGCCAACGTTACAACAACATACGACTCTTGGACGTTGGATCCTTCTAGTGGGGCACTTGTCGCCAACATAACCATGCGAAACGATAGTGCCAAGGGTGGACTACCGTTGGAAAAGGCCTTCTGGTATGCGATCACGGAAACCGCAAATGTTCGCTTGGTCACTGTAAGTGGCTACACCAACGGTATGGCGTTTCAGGATGTGACTTCGCAAGTCGAAGCAAAGTTGCCTGCAATCGGGAATGGCGATCTGAGGCTTGATCCGGGCGAATCCGTCTCATTTACAGTCGCCTTCTACAGTCGCGATCTCTCGATTCCCACCGGCCACGTATTCGGCATTTGGGCTGATCCGCCGAGTCCACGCGGCACATTCCGCTTGCTACCCTCAGGTATCCGCCGAGAAGCCAATGGGCATACGAGATTGCGCATCTCCGGTGATGCAGGGTTTGGCTGCGTAGTGGAAGCCTCGGATGACTTGGCTTACTGGATTCCGATCGGCATGGCTACTAATGCAACGGGAACTGTCGAATTCACGGATCGGGAAACTGCCAATCAGGCACAACGGTATTATCGTGTTCGCTCGCAATGACAGGCGGGCAGTCTTGGTTTCCCCCAGTCGGGAGAACTGAGATTTGCCCTTGATGAGCTTGGGCTGTTGGCCCCTCACCAGGCCGCGAAGTTTGCGGGGGTGAGGGGCTTCCTGTTGTCCGTCTTGAGTGGCACTGACCAAATGAGCGTGGGCGTGCTGGCATTCCGCTGGAAATCGCAGTTTTGAGTGCCGAGAGCGGGTGCCTGATGGAAGGTCGCCGCCGGCAAAGAGCTTGAGTTCACCGTCAAGAGGCGATATGGTTGACCCATGATTGCGACGAGTTACCGATACATTGTGCAAAGGGCCGGGGTGCGGTCGGGCCATCCCATCGTGGAAGGCACGCGCATCGGCGTGCATGATGTCGTGGCCATGATCAAGACGGGCGCTTCGGTGGACGCGGTGGCAACCAGCTTTCCCCGGCTGACGCGGGCGCAAGTGTATGAATGTCTCGCCTACTACGAGGACCACCAGCCTGAGCTTGAGCCGCTGGTGGCAGCCCAAACCGAACATCTGGACGAGTGAGATTCTTGCTGGATGAGGATGTGGCGATTGAAGTGTCCCGTTGTCTGCGGCATGCGGGACACGAGGTGGCGCTGGTGGCGGAAGTCTTGGGAACCCGCACCGATGATTTCGACATCTGGCACCATGCCATTCGCACCGGCGCGATCGTGGTCACCTGCAACCGACAGGATTTTCTGGAACTCGCCGGTGCCGGGCCGGAGATTGGGCTGGTCATTCTGAACCGTCGGCGGACGCGCCAGCGGGAATGCAGCCATTTGCTGCGCTTGGTCGCGAATGCCGGGGCCGACGGGTTGCAGGGTAACATCAACTTCGCGTGACCGGCTGGCACGCTGAAGGGTTGGGACACCCCGTAGCGGCGGCTCGGCAGAGCGCCGCATTCTGAGGTTCTTTCAAGACTCTGTAGGCACCGAGGCGCCGAGGCTCAAGTCCTTGGGAAGACAGAGACTCAGAACTCCTGAGCCGAGGAAATAGCGTGGGTCGCCCGGTGAGGGCACCGAGCCTACGGGGCCGCGCCATTGCTGTAGGCCGGGTCCCCTTGACCCGGCGAATTTGGACTCATCTCGTTTCCGTGCCGGCTGGAATTCGTGCTCACGGGTCAGGAGTCCTGAGCCGGGCTGGTGCCTGGGAATGCCAGGTGATCGCCGTTGAAGGTGCGGAGCCGGGTGTGGTTGAACGCATCGTTGTATTTGCGGACGAGCCGTTCGCGGCGCTCGTCGTCCTGCCAGAGCCAGTGCTTGAAGCGCTCTTTGAGCTTCTCCTGTTTGTCGCGGGCGGCTTCGGTGGCCGAACCATTGATTACATCCCGATCCGTGTCCGGGTCATGGTCATAGACCGTCGGCACGCGCAGATTCAGAGCATCCTCCAGTAACTCCAGGGCGCTGCGGCGGTCAGTGCCGCATTCGGTGGTGTTAGCGACGCTGAAGCGCACGCCGTAACCACCACGCACCACCCACAGGCCGAGTTGCGGCGCATGGCTCACGGTGATGTCTTCTTCACCGAGCACCTCCGTTGCGAAAAGTTGGATGTCTTCCGCCGGAATCCAGGTGCTGCCCAATCGACCGTCAATCTCCGTGGCGTTCAAGTCGGCGGGCTGCACTTGTCTCAGAGCTGTGACGTGGCCGATGAACTGTTCCTCCGCCAGTGCCGCCGCCTCGGCCACGGCCAACTTAGCGCGCACATTGCCGGAGAGATAGTCATCCTCCGTCTCCCAGTGGTGGGTCTGCGGATTGAGAAAGACCGTGCCTTGGAGGTCGGGCAGAAACTCCGCTGGCTTGCGATGCAGCAGGCGGGCCATGAACTCCAGGTCCACGCCGCCGCGTTCGTTAAGGGTCACGAGGAGCGCCTCCTGTGGGGTGTTGACTTGGGGTATAGGTCGCTGCTTCTGGATGGTGCGTTCGCGGAAGAGCGCCGCCTTGGTGGCGCGGCCGGATTCCCGGTCGTAGTGCTCCAGCGACAGTAGCAAGGGTAAGTCCGGATCGCCCCGGAAGGCGAGCACATTGGCGCGATCCGAGATCGGACCGAGCCGGCCGACGAAACGGTCGTAGGCGCGATTGAGGTCTTCGCGGATGGCGACGACGTCCTCGTCCGGGGTGCCGTTGAGTTGGGAGCGCAGGCAAAGCCGCACGGCATCACGCACCTGGATCAGCCCACGAATGCGCCGCGCCGCCTGGGCGGAGAGGTCGGTCAGGAGACAGAGCAGGTCGCCGTCGCGGATGGCAATCTGGTCGTGTACGAGGGCGAAGGCATTAGGCTTGATGTGTTCGGGCGCGGGGAAGGACTGCGCGCGCGCCGTCGGCACCGCTCGGCGGGTCGCCGCCCGGAAGATATGGTTGGGGAACAAGGGGATAACTTCGGCGAGTTGGTCGGCCAACGGGCGGTCGTGGCCGACGAGTGTAGGTTCGCCACGGCCATACCTGCGGCCTTCGAGCCGCATCTCGCCGAGCATCATTTGCGGGTGGGCGGCGAAGTATTCGTTCACGGCGATACTCTCGTCGCGGGCATTGGTAATCGCCCCTACCTCCTTCCACGCCGGGCCGGCCGGGACTTCGCCGGG
>CAINDV010000677.1 GCA_903847485.1 uncultured Verrucomicrobiota bacterium | reverse complement strand
GCTCCTGCCGAGCCTCGACGGCAGCCGCCGCGCAATGGTTCCGAAAGGCTCGGCAGGAGCCTCGCCCTACCGCAGCAGGCATTTTCAAATAGGCTCTAAGTCCGAAGTCAGGCATGGACTTACGACTTGGAACTTCGGACTTCGCACTTCGCGCTTCGGACTTTCCACCTCCTCCCCATGAACTCCCACCCTAAAATCCTCATCGTTGACGACGAGCCCGATGCCATCGAACTCATTACCTTCAACCTTCAGAACGCCGGCTTCCAAGTCGTCACCGCCGAGGACGGTGCGGCGGCGTTGCGCAAAGCCCGTTCCGCCGCGCCCGACCTGATCGTACTCGACTTGATGCTACCAGAGATAGACGGCCTGGAAGTCTGCAAACTTCTCCATCGCGACCCCGCCACCGCCGCCATCCCCATCCTCATGTTGACCGCTAAAGCCAGCGAGGTGGACCGTATCCTCGGCCTGGAGTTAGGCGCGGATGACTATGTCACCAAGCCCTTCAGTCCCCGTGAATTGGTGCTGCGCATTCGCAAGCTTCTCGAACGTGGACAGAAGCCTGCCGCCAAGCGCGAACGCCTCGTCCACGGTGAACTGGTGATTGATGTTCCCCGGCACCTGGTCACCTTTCGCGGCAAGCATCTCAAGGAGGAACTTACCGCCACCGAATTCCGTCTCTTGCAACTACTGGCCGAGCGCGCCGGCCGCGTCCAGAGCCGCGACCAATTACTCCAGGAGGTCTGGAAATACGACAATGCCATTGAAACCCGCACTGTGGACACCCATATCCGCCGGCTCCGCGAAAAACTCGGCCTGGCGGCGAAGCATCTCGACACTGTCCGCGGCGTCGGCTATCGCTTGGTCGAGTGACAGAGTGAAAAGCGCTTTTCAACGCGCAGAAGCTCGAATCCGTCACCGGGCCGCAGTTCTGAATGACGAATGACAAATGACGAATGACGAAAGAATGACGAAGCACGAAGCACGAAACGAGTTACCTTCCCTGGCCGGTGCTGGGCAAGCTTCAGTACAAGTCGCAACCAGCATCTCTGCCGGTTCCCCATTCGGGATTCGGACTTCATTCGTCATTCGTCATTTCCAGCCCATCTCCCTAGTGATGCCGCCGCTTCCCATCGCCGCCGCTTTGATCGTCCTGGGTAGCCTCGTTTGCCTGGCGAACGGCTGGACGGCCCTTCAGCGGCACCGCACCGGGCGCTTTCGCTCGACGGTTCCGTTAGTCGGCGCGGCGCTGCTGGGCACTGGCCTGTTCTTCGTTCCGGTCACCCACCCCTTCTGCTGGGTGGCGTTGGTCCTGGATTATGGCACGGTCGAACTGCTGCTTGCGTTGCCCAAGGTGTTCGGCGAATTCTGGGGCACGAGCCGCTTCAACTTGGTGGCCGAATACTACGGCCAAGCCGGCGGAAAAACGGTCCGCTTGCGCCTCTTCCGCCGCGCGGTTTTCACGCTCCGCCTGCGCATCCAGCGTCCGCCCGGCGAGTGCGGATTGATGGACGCCGGCACGATCGGAACCTGGCAGCGCGACGGCGCGCGACTGACGCTCCGCGCCGACGGCGGGGAGGCGATCTTCGAGGTCTTGGGAACCGCCCCGGCGGAGTCATTGCGACAAACAGTCGGCTTTCCGGCTTGGGCCAACAGCCCGGATCGGTCGCTGGACGGCATGGAATTGTTCCCACCAAACCAACGTCCGAACCCGCGCGCTGACTGAATGAAACCAATCTCTTATCTCCGCAAGCGCCGCCTTATCCGCATCTTCAAAGTGACCACCTCGCGCCGGAGCGCTGGGACTTCAATCACTCCCGCGAGTTACTACCCCGCTGCGCGCGCCTGCTGCAGGTGAACAAGCTGAGTTGATCGAATGAGTCGCCTATATGTGGGTTCACCCGTCAGCCTCCGCCACGCCAAGCCTGACAATTTGGTTCAACTGTGGCTGGGCACCTATGCCACCGTCAGCCACGACGCTGATAACACGGGGCCGCCCGCCGGCCGCTTGCGCTGCCGGCCTGAACGCGGCAGACTCACCCGCGTCAACGACGACGGCACCTCACCGGCCCGCCGGAACTGATACGCCCACTGCGGCCTTACTCTCCGCACAACTGAATGAACACATGAACACTTTTCCGCCTCCGGCCGCCGACCGCGCCTGGCTGCTGGATCCCAGCATCACGTTTCTCAACCACGGCTCCTTTGGTGCCTGCCCGCGGGCCGTCTTCGACTGTCACCGCGCCTGGCAGGAACGTATGGAGCGCCAGCCCGTGCAGTTCCTGTATCGCGACTTGGAGGGTTTGCTCGACGAAGCGCGGGGCGTGCTGGCGGACTTCGTCGGCGCTCAGGCGGACGATCTGGTCTTCGTGGGCAATGCCACCACCGGCGTGAACACCGTGCTGCGCTCCTTCCCGTTTCAGCCGGGCGACGAAATCCTCACCACCAACCACGAATACAACGCCTGCCGCAACGTGGCGGACTTCGTCGCGCAGCAAGCCGGCGCGAAGGTCGTCGTGGCGGAGGTGCCCTTCCCATTGCAGTCGGCGGAGGAAATCGTCGAGCCGATACTGGCCAGCGTGACGGCGCGCACCCGCCTGGCGTTGCTTGACCACGTCACCAGCCCCACCGCGCTGATCTTTCCCATCGAACGCCTGGTGTGCGAACTGGCGGCACGCGGCGTGGAGACGCTGGTGGATGGCGCGCACGGTCCGGGTATGGTGCCGCTGCAACTCGATGCGCTCGGCGCGGCGTTTTACACGGGCAATTGCCACAAATGGCTCTGCGCACCCAAAGGGGCGGCCTTCCTGCATGTGCGCCGGGACTTCCAGGGACGGATGCGCCCGCTCGTCATCAGCCACGGCGCGAACTCACCGCGCACGGATCGCTCGCGGTTCCTGGTCGAGTTCGGCTGGCAAGGCACGCTCGATCCCGCCGCCGTGCTCAGCGTGCCGGAGACGCTGCGGGTAATGGGTGCGATGGCCCCCGGCGGCTGGCCGGAGGTGATGCGACTCAACCAGAACCTGGCCCGTGCCGCACGGCCCAAAATTTGCCAGGCGCTGGGCATTCCTCTGCCTTGCCCCGACGAGTTGATCGGCGCGACGGCGGCCTTCCCCATGCCGGAGTTGCCGGAAAACGAGCACCCGGAGCCGCCCTGGTTCCAGGATCCGCTGGCAACCCGGCTCTTGGAAGAATACCGAATCGAGGTGCCCATCTTCGGCATTCCGCGCCGCCTGCTCCGCTACTCGGCGCAGCGCTACAACGACGCCCGCCAGTTCGACGCTCTAGCTGTGGCGTTGACGGCGACGCTCAACTCGCGGCATAATCTCCTTCATACATGAAACGCACTGTCCGCATTGTCTTGGTGATTTTGTCTAACCGCCTGCATCGCACGCAGAAGGCCCGCCTTCTCGAACTGGAGTGCGATGACGGCGGCCATATCCTTGCCGAACGGAAGCTACGCAGCCTTCCGCGTGCGGCCCGTTTCGACGAGGTGTGGGAAAACGACGACGGAAAAACCGACCTGGCCACCTGTCACCGTTTCAAGAAACATTACCGTCATCCGCTCCTTAAGGCGTGATGCGGAGGAGCGGCCGCGGCTCGGAACCGCCCGGTGGGGGGCACCGGGCCTGCAGGACTGCGTCCGGCATTGTAGGCCGGGTGCCCTGACTTGGCGTGTCTGGCTCAGTCCGAACTCCGAAGCCGAATGACGAAAGAATGACGAAGTCCGAATGACGAATCGTTGCTTCCGGCGGCGGTGGCGGAGCCCAGCGTGCCGAACGCATCGGGGCCGAGTTGGGTGACATCGGCATTGCCAGGCACGCCGCCGACTCGCAGCGGCACTCCGGTTGCAATGGTTAGGGTGCCGGTTAGGAGATT
>CAINDV010000676.1 GCA_903847485.1 uncultured Verrucomicrobiota bacterium | reverse complement strand
CTCGATCGGCACCTCGCAGAACGTAAGAGCGGCGATGCCATTCTTCCCGCAGAGGAGGGTCTTGGAATCCCACCTTCTGTCCGTGAGATAGATAATGGTCTTCGCGGCGGCGGGGGCCCCCAGCTTGAGCTTGACCACGCTTCCCGACACGCTGCCCGAAGTGACCTTGCCGGCTTCGCCATCCAGATAGAACTGGCTGGCCAGCGCGTCCTCCCAAACCATCGACTGGTCGAACACGAGCGCGATTTCGTCCTTCTTGTCGGTGGTGAAATAGGCCTGCTTCAAGTCAGGCGCGGTGATCGGCTGGTCAAAAACCTTGCCGTAATTGTCCCGCTCCACCAGCGGAATCATCAGCCGGGCCATTTCCGCATAGCCGGCGGATGGATAGTGGCAGCCCCCTTCCGGCTTGATGCCGAGCGTGGACATAACGCTCATGTTGGAATAGAGGCGCGGCAGGAGCCGCTGC
Source organism: uncultured Verrucomicrobiota bacterium (assembly GCA_903847485.1). GTDB lineage: Bacteria > Verrucomicrobiota > Verrucomicrobiia > Limisphaerales > JAJXZI01 > CAINDV01. The sequence continues at coordinate 13,157 of CAINDV010000676.1, read as the reverse complement.
ATATCCCTCAGCTTGTCGCTTTGCCGGGTGCCGCCCTGGCTGCAGGCGTTGGGCCAGATCTGGAACAGATAGTAATGCTGGATATTGGGCATGTCCTGTTTCCAAGCCGCTGACATGTCCACAAAATACTGCTGATAGGTTTCCCAACCGTAGCCGCCGTCGGGACCGTCGGCCCCCTGGTCGGCCTCGCCCTGGTGCCACAAGACCCCGCGAATCCCGTGGGTCAGCCTGGCTTGCTGGACGCGCGCCAACCACCGCCCATAAATCGTGGCCGCATCCGTCCGATTGGCCGGGTTCGGCATGTGCTGGTCGATCCGCGTCCCGCCGACGGCGCCGTTGACGATGCAGATCGGCATCTTCTGGCTTTCGACCAGGTGTTTGGCCAGGTCCATGCCCCAGTATCCAAGCTGCCATTGGCCGCCCTCTCGCCGGACCGCGTTGCCCCAGCCCTTGCTGACATCCCCTTCCATGGAACCGAAGCTGCGGATCCATTCGCTGGAGTACTCAGTCCTTTCGCCCGCCCAGTCGGTTGACACCGCATTGGATTGCCCGTCGATCAGGTAAGCGTCGCCGCATACCAGATTGGTCGCGGTATGGAGCACCTGGTCAGTGCCGCCGGTTGAGGTGCCGAACTCCACCTTGTATTTAGTGAGGCCCGGCTTGAGCTTGACCGCGAACGCATAACTCTTGTCCGCCGAGGGTTTCTGACTTTCGGCTTTGCCCAGCTTATCGTCGGCATAGAGCTTGAGGAACACCGATTCGGCGGCGTCCGTCAGGATCCCATTATAGTAAAGTGTGCCCTCGTTCTTATCATCCCGGGCATAGAATTGGTTGTCCGCGGGCTTTTCATCCCTGGCCGGTGTCCGTTGCACCCAGGCGTCCTTCGCCGGTGCTTTGACTGTCATCGTGGTCGTAGCGACGACATCCGCGCCACCGTTACTTAACGTCAGCTTGATGTTCAGCGTGCCGCTGTTCTGCGCCCGTTTGAGCAGGAGCTTGCCGGGCGCCACCTCCTTGGCCACAGCCAGCCCCGAGGCGCTCCAGTGATAATTCAATTCACCGACTCCATTATTCTTCAACGCCTGCAGATTGGAAATCTGCGGCAGCACCTCAATGGTCTCGCGGCCGTCCCACGTCGCCGGAGCTTTGAGCGTGAAGACCGGCTCGGGAATGTTCTCCTTGATCGTAACCGGGATGTCCAAGGTCTTCACTTGATTGGCGCATACCGCCTTGAATTGGAGGGTGAGCGACGTGTCGCCGTTCACCCGGCCCGCATCCAGGGTGAAAGCCAGGCGGTCCACCGCCGCGACGGTTTCCTTGCCGTATCGCTGGAGAAGCCAGTAAACCTTCTGCGCGCCTCCTGCCTTGGCTGTCACGACGATACTCTTGCCTTCCAACAGGGTGATCTTCTTCTCCGACACCGCGAAGTCAGAACCTGGCAGCACCAGTGGACCGACCAGCGTTTGCAAGGGTTTCTGGTTCTCGTATTCCAGCTTAACCCAGTTGGCGGAGCGGGTGACTTTGGAAATGCGCACCTCGTCCATGGCGCCGACATAGTGGTAGCCAAAATACGGAAAGCCGCCGATCCACATCCCGGCAGGAGTGGGGATCTTCATCGGGGCGCCGCCAGTGGTGGTACCGTCCAGGACGCCATTCACATAGACCTTCGCCTCGCCGTTCTTATATGTATGGACTACGTGCGTCCATTGGGACAGCGGGACCGGGCTGACACCTTTAACTCCACCGCCGTCACTCCAGGTATGCACGGAAATATGTGGCGGACTGTCGAATTGCATGATCACCTTTCCTTGGGGCTGATCGATACCCCACCAAACCAGCAACTTATTGGCTGCCGGGGCCTTGAACCAGAAACTGGTGGAATGGGGGTTGGAGCCGCTGGGAAAGTTCGAGATGCTGGTCCCGCACGCGATACCCTGCCCGTCAGCGAAGCGCCTGGCCCTGCCGATCATGCCAGTGGACACGGTCGTGTTAACATCTGTGGGCGCGGTCGAGCCGGCTTCATCCCTGAGCGTCTCGTTCATGTGAATCACGCTGGCAAAGCCATTGGTGGAGTTAAAGACGGCAGGGCCGCTGGATTGGCTGGCCGCGTTGGGATTGCCCCAATACACCCTGATTTCCTGGTTCGTATTGCCCTGGATGAGGGGAATGCGCACCCAGATGGCGGCCGTTCCGGCCGCTGCGTCCCACTGCTCGACCTGGTAGGCCAGTGGCGTGCCGTCGGCGCTGGCGAAGCGGATATCCTCTCCATTGGCCCTCGCCTGGCTGAAATCGAACCAGTCCTTATCCAGCCGTAACAGCAGCGGGAAGTCATCCTCCCGGGCCGTGCTCGGCAGGTTCGCGCCTTCCGGGGTGGTCAGGATATGAAGAGAACCAGAGTGTTGCCAGCTGGCATATTCAGAGGTCTCAGCGAAGGCCGCTTGCAACAGCCCTAGCACTAGAGCCGCACTAACCAGCAGTTTTGTCGTGTTGTTTCTTGCCATAAGATCTTTCCTATTCACTATTCAGTTTGACTGGAAACATTGACTTGGCTTCAAGCAATGTATTCACGAATTCGCAATCCCGCGCCCGCAATCCATGGGTCAGCGGCTTCGAGTCGGCAGCAGGGCGTTGGCCCCGGCAGGCGCCCACGCCATAGTGGGTCCCGCTGCACATCAGCGTGGCGTTAAGGCCACCGAGTTGGTGCGGGCCATGGTGGCGGGTTAGTTGCGGAGGTTGGCGGGAGCTGGATACGCCGTTTTGATTCCGTATTTGGCCGCCAGATAACCGCCCACCGAGGCTTCCTCCGGGGCCGTCAGAGTTCTGGAGTAGCCGAGGATTTCGGCCAGGTCAAATTTGCACAGCCAATGGTCGCCATCAATGCCACTGAGCAGGTAACTGGTCGGCTTCGTGTCGTGGTCATTGACCGTGATCTTGATTACCATGAAGTCGGTAATCGTCCCAAGGCTGTATCCAGCCCGGCCCGATTGGTTGAGCGGAATGGGCGTTCCGTTCTTGGAAACGGCAACCGGGAATTGGTCATTGGCGAACCCTGAGGTTCCAGTCCCCTCAAGGATATAGCTTGAGGCCCGTCCCGATTCGCGCCCGAGGAACGAACCCTCACTGCTCCAGGTGGAGGACGGGGAACGCACGACGACGTATTGCTCCTTGATAAAGCACTTTCCGCTAAGGAGGGTCCGGCAGTCACCGGTGAACCGGACCACCGGCTTCGATGCGATTCCGTTCTGCACCAGAGTCGGGCTATTGTGTTCTTTATGGACTGCGTGGTGCCCGTTGCCGGACCGGTCATTCCAGATCAGGACCTGCTGGTCCGGATCCTTGTAGATGCCGACGGACGGATCCAACCAGCAGATCAGGCCGGAGGTCACGGGAACCGTGTTGCCATCCACCGTGATCATCACCACGGTGGAAGTGCTGACCTGCCCGTTGTGGTCCGTAGCCCTGGCCGTTAGACGGTAGGAACCCAACGGCACGTTCGTCCATACCATGGAATAAGGCGGAGCGGTGGCGGTCCCGATCAGCGCATCGCCGCTATAGAAGGACACTCTCGTGACCTTGCCGGCTATGTCCGCCGCATCGGCCGTCAGTGTGACTGTCGCCGGCGGACCGAAGCTGGCGCCGTTGGCCGGAGCGGTCAGGATGACGCCTGACACGGGGCAGAGCAACTCCTGCGGGATGATCATGCAGGCTTGACGGGACGGCATGTACCAATACAGCCGCGCGGTGGCCGGATTGGCATTGTTATAGTACTCCATCTTGAGGCTGTACTTCTCGCCAGCCGTCAACGTGATCTCTGCGCTGTCGTTCCACAGCCTGGTCGTGTGGTCCTTCCAGTCGTCGATGGCCTGCACCCCGTTCACCCACAATCGAACCCCGCCGCTGGTGCGCGTGGAGAACCGGTAGGTCCCGCTCTCCGGCGCCAGCACCTGCCCGGTCCAGCGCACGCTGTAGGTGCCCACGCTCAGTGTGTTGGTCGGCGGCGCTGACCCCCAGTCAAAGTTTACGGACGGGTCCAACCGGGTCGCCTTCAGCGCGGTGAAATCCATGTTGTCGTAGTAACACCCCTTCAGTCCGGTGCCGCCGGTGCCAACGAGCACATTTACGGTCGCTGGTAACGAAGCGGCTAGGCTGTCGGTAACCGTGAACGTGAAGCAGTCCATGCCCTGGTAGCCGCGCGCGGGGGTGTAAGTCACGTTGGGCGGCGTGCCCGCGAGGGTGCCATGCGCCGGTTGGGTCGCGACTTTGCAAGTCAGTTTGTCCGTCCGACAAGAGGAGCCAGTCAGGGTAATCGCTTTGGCCGAATTGCCCGGGGTGACCAGAATTTGCGGGCTGGCGACCGGCAGCGCGTTGACCAGTGCCGGCGCATTGGTGGCGGCTTCGATCGCCGCAATGGTCTTGATGATGGTGGGGGCATTGTTGTCACCTGGGGGCCACGCCGCGAGGTAGGTATATAAGACCGGAAGCGCCCGCCTGGCCGCCTCGCCATAACCCGGCAGGCTGTTCAGGGCGCTCCCGCCCAACTGCCCCCAATAAGTCACGTTCCCGAGGCTTAGGTCGATGCCCTCAGCAATCTTGTGTTTCGACAGGGCCATCATCGCCGCCCCCACCGGCCCGGCGGTGAACATCCGGTCACACGGTCCCTCGGTTTGTGCATCCGCGAAGAGATCCGGGGCCAGTGCCACTACGTCCGCCAGCGTTAAACGGTTCTGCACAAAGCCGCTCAGGATATTCCGCCACATGCCGGCCGGATGTTTGATGCCGGCCTGGACCGCCGGATAGAGCAGGCTCTTGTCCGCCTGGATGGTGTCACTTCCCAACTTATCAAACAGGGTCTCGGCGAGGTAACCGTTGGCGATCTGCAAGGGATCGTTCCAGTTGAATCCGGCTTCGAACGGGTAAGTGGGCGCGACATTCTCGACCAACACACCCAGCATGGCGGGCACGGACAGGGCCGCAGCCGCGTTCACCTGACCCAGTGCCTTCGCGGCTTTGGCCCGCACCCAAATGTCAGTGTCTGAGAGCCGGCGGGTCAGCGCGGGCACGGCGCTGGCGGCTTTCAGGCAACCCAGGGCCGTGCAGGCCGCCTCGCGCTGATTGGCATTGGTGGGATTTTCCGCCATGGTGATCAGCAGCGGAATCAAAGCCGGCCCATTGGTCCGCACACTCAGCTCGGTGGCGGCATTATACCGCACAATCGGGTCCCATTCGCCCAAGGCGGAAACCAACTGGTTAGTGTCATACCCGCCGCAGCGCGAGGTGAATTCCGCAGCCCAGAGGGCGTTGGTCACCGCCTGGGGGCTAAGCTGGTTTGCCGGGGTGGCATTCTTCCCCGTAATGTAGAGTTGTTTCCGGGGTATGGCGGCGTGCAGGAGATAATAGGCGGTCGGGTTGCCCCAGTAGGTATAACCATCGTCCCAGTAGTCGTTGCCACGGCCGGGGGCCCACTGCTCGCCGCCTTCATACACAAAGGAACCGTCCAGGCGGCGCTTCAGGTCCCGGTCCCAGCGCAGTTGCTTCAGGTATTCCGCCGCCGCCTGGGGGCCGCCCATATTGGCGCCCAGCGTTGTCCACAGGTAGCTGAACCCCTGTCCGGTATGCCCGTAGGCCTCGCCCTTGTATCCAGCCACGCACATCCGCGCGAAATACTCCGCGGACACAGGCTGGTCGCCCATGCACCCAAACATGACCGCAGTCAGGCCATCCTTGCCGTTGCTGCAGTGGTCATAATACGTCCGGCTCTGACGCGGAAGTTGGTGCTCGCCATAATACGGCTGATGTTCGCCATAGGGAATGGACCCCCGGTTGACATAGTAGCTGAAGAACCTGGCCGCCCGCGCAATGGCCGGGTCAATCTCCGGACTCACCACGCCGGCCTTCTTGCCCAGCACAACCGTGAGCTGGGCGGCCAGTCCGGCCTGATTCACCGGCCCGTACCAACTGATCGAACCATGGGTCCCTCCGGCCTCCCATCCCCCAGGCGGCGCCACCGTCGAGAAGCCGTGGCCGGCCGTACCGAACATGCTCGTATGTTTGGCCGCGTAAATCACATACTCGCTCAGCCCGTGAAATACCTCGGCGTCTTTCGTCAGCAGGTAATACTCCGCCAGAAAGATGCTGTTATAACAATTCCAAGCGTCAATCCCGTTGCGCTCGAGGTCAAGATTCTTGGGTGCGAGCGAGCGGGCATAAGTCTGCAACATCGGCAGGTACTCGGGATTGCCGGTGGCCAGCAAGGCCAGCGCGCTGATGGCCCCCGATCCGCCGTCACCGCCCCACCCATGCTTCAATATCTTCTGCTTAAGACTCCTGGCGGCACTGGTCATGATCAGCGCGGTCTTGGGACAATCGTAGGGCGCCGTCGCGCTATAGGCGCCCATGATGGGCAGGGTGATGGACACATCGGTGATGGCTCCCGCGCGCCAGCGCCTAAGCTTCAGAATGCCATTGCCAGCCTCGGCGTCTCCGATCGCCCAGCCCAGGCTCTTGCGGGCATCATTGGTAAAGAGGGGGACGGCGCCGGCGCCCGCAGTCGCACCCAGGATCAGGTCATCGACGGCCATGACGCCCGACGCGGGCGTGTTGGTGCCCACGGTGGTAACCAGGATCTGGAAGGGGGCAAACGCCGTATATCCATCCTGCGCCGACGTCTCAGGCCAGCCGTTGTCGATCCAGCCGCGCATACCCGTCGCCCCGAGGTTGTAAGTCCAGGTGCGGTCCACCGAGAAGCGATTAGTGCCGGCGGTCAGGTCAATCTTGCGCGCATCAACAGCCTTAACCCCGCAGGGCCAGAGCAGGAGGGAACAGCAGAAAGCTGAAAGCAGAAATGCTGAAAGCGGAGAGATTCCGCGACGACTATTTGTGGCATTCTTCATAAATCAATTATACGGGATTGACAATAGGTAGTAACGGCTCGGGTCGTCCGGGTTGACCGGGATGCGGTTGGTGGACAACCCATTGGATCCGACGGTGTTGGTCGCCACCGGCGTCCAGGTGGACCGCGATCGCGTCACACTCGTAGCCGAGAGCAGCACGCAGGACTGGTTGGTCCCACCCGCCCAGACCATGACCAAGTTGGTGCCCGACTGCCCCAGTCCGCCCAGCGTCGCCGGCCGCGGCGGCAGCACAAAGGTGAATTGGTTGGTGGCCGACAGCCCGTTCGTATTCGATAGGATCACATTCACCAGCCCAGGACCATGCGCCGGCGTCGTGGCCGTCACCTGCGTGGAGCTGTTGACGGCGACCGCCGTGGCGTTGATGCCACCAAACTGGACGGTCGCTCCGCTCAGGAAATTCGAACCCGTCAAGGTCACCACCGTACCACCGTTGGTCCGCCCGCTGGCCGGCGAAAGGCTCGTGAGGGCCGGCGGCAACGCGGGAGTAGTGAAATTCAGCACGTTGGGCGCCCATAGATTGCCGCCCGCGTTGGTGCCCCGGAAAGTGAAGTAGTAGGTGGTGCCCGGGGCCAGATTCGTGACTGTGTAACTGATGTTCGTCGAGGCCACATTGGTCCAGGAGCGTACGTAGGCTGAGTTGGCCCACTGCGCGCCATTGGTACCGCCATTGATGGTATTCCAATGGGCATAGACCGCACAGTTGGTCCCCGTGCAGGCCAGCGTGGTGTTGAGCACCGCTGACGTGGTGCTCACCCCGGTGGCGAGCGAGTTGATGAGGGTCGGCACGAGCAGCCCGGCGACACTGACATTGTCCAGGAAAACGCCGTCATTGTCACCGCCAGTACCGTAATGATTGCCTAGGGTCATGGTTGCTGTCGTCGTCGTGCTCGGGGTGAACTTGAAGGTATGTCGCGTCCAGGCAGCATTTACAGCGGTCGTCTGAACGACGCTGGTTGCCGGGCCTGCGCTCACAGCCACCGGCGTTCCGGCGGCACCGGTAACCGTCCCGGCTGCAACACTGAGAGTCGCATCCATATAGCCACCGCCGCCCCGTCGCTGCTCGTAATAGCTTACGGTGTAGGTAGTCCCGGCGGCGACCGCGAAGGACTGAGATAGGGCGTCTGTTCCCGTTCCATAGCACAAATTCACAACGCGCGTTCCGTCTGGGGCTGTGAGCCCTCCCCCCCAGAGCGGTGCGTAAATATACCACGAATTGAAGTTGCCGGACCACCCTGGCAGGTCCGTCCCGGGAAGGCTCACCTGCGAGTAGGCGCCGCCGCCAAGGTCCATGGCCTTGCCGATTTCAAAGCTGCCATTCGTGATTTGCGCCGGACTATAAGGGAGAAGCCCGATCGCCACGCGGTAGCTCTTGGTGGTGACGCCATCCTGGGCGGTCATGGTGTAGGTGCCCGGGTTCACGGCGGCGAAGTTCGGGCTCGGGGCCACCCCGCTGGCCGGAACGCCCGAGGCCCCGAGGGAAACCGTGTACGCCGGCGCCAGGGTCGCCAAAGCGGTCCCATAAGGCACGGACCAGGTGATGTTGGTTCCGTTTATCACGGCCCCGGGGCCGAAGGTCAGAATGTCGCAGGCCGAACTCGGGGCGCCCAAGGCGGCGGTGACGGTATAGACCTTGGTGGAACCGTCCTGGGCGGTAATGGTGTAGGCCTGCGGGGTGGTGAAGTTCAGGCTGGTGCCGGAAGCCGGACTGCCCGACGCCAAAGGCGAAACCGTGTAAGCCGGCGCCAGGTTGGTCAGCGCCGTGCCATACAGCACGGTCCAGGTCACGGTGGCGGCTCCGGTATCAATCACGGCGCTGCTCCCGGCGATGTTGGCGCCGAAGCTCAGCAGGTCCTTGGCCGTCGAGAGCGTCGTGAAACTCTGCGAGGGGGTCGCCCAGAGCGTACCCGTGCTCACCGCGTTGGTGCCCCGCAAGGTGAAGTAGTAGGTGGTGCCCGGGAGGAGGCCTGAAACCTGGAGGCTCAGGTTGGTCGAGGACACCTTGTTCCAGGAGCCGAGATAGGCCGAGTGGTCCCAGTTCGCGGACAGGCCGCCATCGGTCGTGCCCCAGTAGGCCACCACGCCATAGTTGGTCCCGTTGCACATCAGCAGGCCGTTGAGCGCCGCCGTGGTGGGGGTGATCCCGGTGGCGGACAAGTTGGCGAGGCTGCCGGAAGCCGGATACGTCGTGGCGATCCCGTACTTGGCCGCCAGGTAGCCGCCCACCTGTGCTTCCTCCTGCGTGGTCAGCGCCCGGGAATAGCCGAGGATCTCGGTCACGTCAAACCTGGTAGTATAGTAGCCACTGCAACCCCCAATTATGTACGGTCCCGCACTCGTGTTGCCGTTGTCCACGGTGATCTTGATCACCATGTAGTTGGTGGTCGGCGAAAGATCGAACCTATTCGCACTCGAAAGCACGGTGCCATTCCTGGACACACCGGCGGGCAACCATTCGAACCCGGTTCCACCCAGCAAGTAGCTTGAGGCCGAGGTATCACGCCGGCCGAGGAATGCGCCGTAGTTCCAGGGGGTGGTCGTGTAGTTGCGCGCAACCACGTATTGCTCCTTGACAAACATCGGCCGGGCAACGTCGAGCCAGCAGCGGCTATTCTGCGGCGCGAACCGAAGCGCGGGCTTCGCGAACAACTGGTTCTGCATCAGCGCCGGGTTCCCATCATTATAGTGAAGTACCGCGTCATTCCCGTTGGTTGACCGGTCACGCCAGAACCGCACATTCTGGTTCCGGTCCACGGTGATGCCGTAGGATGAATCATACCAGCAGGCCAGTCCGGACGTAACGGGAACCGAGCGGCTGTCCACCGTGATCACGGCCGCGGCCGACGTGCTGACCAGGCCGGTGTTATCCGTGGCCCGGGCGGTCAGACTATACTGGCCTCCCGGCACATTCGTCCATACGAACGAATACGGCGCCGTGGTGTCGTTCGTGAGCAGCGCGGGGCCGTTGTAGAAGCCCACATTCGTCACCGTGCCGGCCATGCCCGTGACATCGGCCGTCAGCGTGACTGCCGACGCCGAAGCGTAGCCCGAGCCGTTCGCCGGTGCGGTGAGGCTCACGCCAATCGTCGGGTAGAGCAACTCCTGCGGTATGATCGTGCAGGCCAACTGAGACGGCAGGTACCAATACAGCCGCACCGTGGACGGCGTGGTATTCCGGTAATACTCCAGCTTGACATTGTACTTCGAGCCGGCGGTCAGGGTGATGCCCGCGCTGTCGTTCCATAGGTTGGCTGACTGGTCGTGCCAGTCGTCAACCACCAACTGCCCGTTCACCCACAGCCGGACCCCGTCGCTGGTGCGCGTCGAAAACCGGTAGGTCCCGCTCTCCGGCGCCATCACCTGCCCCGTCCAGCGCACGCTGTAGGTGTCCGCGCTCATCCCGTTGATGGGCGCCGCCGTGCCCCAGTCAAAGCTGACCGCCGGGTTGGTCACCGTCGCCATCAGCGGCGTGAAATTCGTCGTGTCGTAATACAGTCCCTTCAATCCGCTGCCGCCGGCGCCCACGACGATATCCACGGCTCCGGGAGTCGAAGTGGTCACGTTGTCGGTCACGGTGAAGGTGAAACTGTCCATGCCCTGGTAGCCCGCCGCCGGGGTATAGGTCACGTTCGGCGCCGAGCCCGACAGGACGCCGTGACCTGGCTGGGTGGCAACCGCGTAGGTCACCTGGTTCGTCCGGCAGGACGAGCCGGCCAGGGTGATCGCCCTGGCCGTGTTGACGGGCGTGACCACGATTTGCGGACCGGCGTATGGCCGCCCATAAACCTGGGTCGCCGCATTCGTGGCGCCGTTGATCTGGACAATGGCGTTGGTAACATTCACGACGTTAGGCTCGCCGGTAGTGGCCCACGCGGAATTCTGTTCCAGCAAATCAGGCAGCGTTCGCCGCGCCGCCTCGTTGTACGTTGACAGATAATTGAAGGCACTGTTTGCGGGCCAACCCCAGGGCCCCGTCCAGCCCATGCACTCCTCGACACCTTCAAAGATGTTATACTTCGACAGGACATTCATTGCCATGTCAGGCCCACACCCGGTGTACATCCGGTCGCACGGCCCCTCCAGCTCCGCCTCCTCGAACAGATTCAAGGCCAGCGCCTTGACATCCTCCAGGGTTAGCAGGTTTACCACAAAATCGTTCATGCTGTTGCCCCGAAACGCGCCGGTCGGGTGTCTAATGCCCGCCGCGACCGCCGGCCAGAGCTGGTTCTTGGGGGTATTGATGGTGTTGGCACCCAGGTTGTTGGGATTGAATACCGTCACCGCCAACATGCCATTGGCGAACTGCAACGGATCGTCCCAATTGAATCCGGGGTTGGGAGATCCGTACACTAAGGGATAGGTGGGCGTCACGTTGGTGATATACGTCGCCATCATGCTGGTCAGGTACGGTACGGTGGCACTGATGGGAATCCCGCTTCCCTGCCACCCCCGGTTCCACGGCCCCAGCGCTTCCGCAGCCCTGAAGCGCACCCCGTAATCGGGGTCGGAGAGCAGGCTCACCAGCGTGGGCACGGCGGCCGTGGCCTGCATCACCCCCAGCGCATAACAGGCCCCCGCGCGCTGACTGGCATTCGTCGGATTTGTTGCCATGGCGATCAGCAGGGGGACTAGGGACGACGCACCGGGCCGCAGACTAAGCTCGGCGGCCGCATTCATCCGCACCATCGGATCATACTCGGCCAGGTGGGAAACAAGCTGGTTCGTCGTATATCCGCCGCAGGTCTCGGGGTATTGCGCGGCCCAGAGGGCGTTGCTGACCACCTGCGAGCTCAGCGTGTTCGTCGGGTCCGCATTCTTGCCCGTAATATACAACTTCTTCAACGGTATCGCGGCGTGGATGAGATAATAGGCGGTCGGCGTGTCATGGTAGCTGGAATTACCCCAGTAATCGGTCAGATTGCCGGGCGCCCACTGCTCGCCGCCTTCATACACAAACGACCCGTCCAGGCGGCGCTTCATATCCCGGTCCCAGCGCAGCTTCTGCTGGTAGGCCTGCACCGCGTTCGTGCCGCCCACGTTGGCCCCCAGCTCCGTCCACAGGTAGCTGAACCCCTGCCCCGTGTGCCCGTACGGCTCGCCATTGTACCCCGCCAGCGCCATCCGCGAATAATACTGCGCCTGCACCGGCTTGCCGCCCATGACGGCATACATGACCGCGGCCAGCCCGTCCTTGCCGTTGCTTCGGTGATTCCAATATGTCCGGCCGTTAATCCCGGCCTCGCCGCAAAACGGCACATGTTCGCCGTACGGAATGGACCCCTTATTAATATAGTAGCCGAAGAAATTGGCCGCCCGTGCTATGGCCGGATCAATGTCCGGATCCACCACGCCGGCCTTCTTCCCCAAGGCAATCGTGAGTTGGGCGACCAGGCCGCCCTGATTCACCGGCCCATACCAGCTACACGAGCCATGGGTTCCCCCGAGCGTCCAACCTTCCGGCGGGGCCACATTGGAAAAGCCGTGGCCGGCCGTGCCGTACATGCTCGTATGCCGGGCCGCGTACAGGACATACTCGCTCAGCCCATGAAACACCTGGGCGTCGCCCGTCAGCATGTAGTATTCCGCCAGGAAGATGCTGTTGTAGCAAGACCAGGCGTCAATTCCGCCGCTCGCCTCCAGGTTCAAATTCGCCGGCGCAAGTTGCCGGGCGAAATTCGTCAACATCGGCAGGTAATCGGGAATCCCGGTGGCCAGCAGGGCCACCGCATTGATGGACCCCGGCCCGTCCACTCCCCACCCGTAGGTATTGATCCGTTGCGCCAGAGCCTTGGCGGCATTGGTCCTGATCAGCGCGGTCTTGGGACAATTGTAGGGGGCGGTGGCGCTGTAGGCGCCCAGGATGGGCAGGGTGATGGACACATCGGTGGTAGTGCCCGCCCGCCGCCGCTTGAGCGACAACACACCCGTGCCGGCCTCGGCATCCCCGATCGCCCAGCCCAGGCTCTTGCGGGCATCATTGGTAAAGAGCGGGACGGCGCCGGTGCCCGCACTCGCGCCCAGGATCACGTCATTCACGGCCATGACCCCCACCGCCGGCGTGCTGGTGCCGATATGGGTGACGAGTATCTGATAAGGCGCAAACGCCGTATATCCATCCTGCGCCGGTGTCTCGGGCCAGCCGTTGTCAATCCACCCGCGCATCCCCGTCGCGCCGAGGTTATAGGTATAGGTGCGGTCCACCGAGAACCGATTCGTGCCGGCGGTGAGGTCAATCTTCAGCGCAGTGGT
>CAINDV010000675.1 GCA_903847485.1 uncultured Verrucomicrobiota bacterium | reverse complement strand
TTCCCCTTTTGTGCAGCTAACACGCTTCGCAGCCCTGCTTTTCCGAGCAAATATGAACTTCTGCCGCCAGTGCGGGGATGCAATTACGGTCCCGCCGCCCCTTTCCGGGGGCCATCAGCTATAGCACAACAAGTCTAATAGAAACCACAGATGGACACAGATAGAACAGATACAAACCAAGGAAACTACGGACGGAGTGAACTCACTGAACCAAAAGTTCCAGGGTGAACTCCGATAGGCACCCATTCTTTTCTCCCATCTGTGTCCATCTGTGGTTTCAATTGAATTCTTACGGCTCAGCGCAGGCTTTCCAGCAATTGCGCGGCGGCGGTGAAGCGCGGCTCAATCGTCAGCGCCCGACTCGCGGCGGTGCGGGCCTCGGCGGTGCGACCGGCTTGGGCCAGGATCGTGGCGCGGGCATAGGGCGCGCGCGGGTCGGACGGATCCACGGCTTCGGCCTGCGCCAGCGAGTTCAGGGCGGCTTCCACTTTCCCCAACGAGTTCTGCGCCAGGCCGAGATTGTACCAGGCGCGGGCGTGCTTGGCATCGAGTTTCACCGCTTCCTGCAACGCGGCGGCGGTGCTGGTAAGATCGCCTGTCTCCGCCAAGGCCAGCCCCAGCTTGTAGCGAAACTCCGCCTGCTTCGGCTCTAGTTGCACGGCCAATTTCATTTGCTCCAAAGCCTCCTGCGCACGGTCGGCCATGCTCAACATGACACTGAGTTCGTGCCGCAGCGCCGCGGAATTCGGATCCCAACCGACCGCCGTGCGGAGCTGGACAATCGCCTCGGGCAACTGGTTCCGTGCGAGACAGAACACGCCTTCCTGAAGCCGTCCGGTGGGCTGGTCGGAATTGATCGCCATCGCGTGCGTCAACTCCCGGCCAGCCAGTGAGTTAGTGTCCACGCTGGCGCGCAGTGCCCAGGCGGCGGCCACGCGCACCGAGCGCACCGGATCGTCGAGCAACGGCTGCACGGCGGCGGCCACGCCGGCACGCTGTGCCTGCACCAGCGGATCGAGGGCGCGGATGACTTTCTCGCGAACCATCGGGTGATCGTCCTTGAGCCGCGCCAACAGGGCGGCGGTAACTTTCGGCTCGGCGATCCACCGGTCCAGGCAATTGGCCGCGACCGCACGCCAGAAGCCATTCGTCTCGGTCTCCAGCAGGCCGACGACCGGGTCGCGCGCCGCATCGTCGCCCAACCGCGCCTTGGCAATCCACTGGGCACGTTCGCGAGTGTGCCGCTGCATCCGTGCGCCATACCATTTCTCGACGTATTCCAACGACCACTCGGTGGACTTGTCGGCGTGACAGCGGCTACAGGCGTTAGGGATGCCGAACTGCTTGGTCAGCAGCGGATCGGGAATAGTGAAGCCGTGATCGCGCCGGTGGTGGACCTGCATATAAGTCGTCGTCGGCATGTGACAGCCGGTGCAGGTGAAGCCACTGTTCGTAGGGGAATGGAAACTGTGCTTCACCGGGTCAATGAGTGGCGCGTTGGTGTTGCTGCCACTGTGGCAGCGGAGGCAAAGGTTATTGCCAGCTACCAACCGCTTCATCGTGTGCGGATCGTGGCAATCAAGACAGCGCACGTCCGCCATCCGCATCCGGCTGCTCAGAAGCGAGGCGAAGGCGTAATCTTCGTCTCGCACCTGGCCGTCGGCGTGATAAGTGTCGGTCAGGTCCACGATCGTGAGCGAGTAATGGTCGAAGAAGGAATCGCCCGGCTTGAAGTCGCCGGTGACCTCGTAGCGGCGCGCGTGACAGGAACCACAGGTGCCTCTCATCTGTGCGGTGGAAAGCGGATGCAGTGTTGGGTCTTGGGCAAAGCGGCGCGCGTCGGGAAACTTCCGCCGCCACTCGACATGGTCTTTCATCGGCCCGTGACAGGCTTCGCAGCCGACGGACATCTCGGCCATCGTGGTGTGGAACGTGTCGGTGACTGGATCGTAATTCTTGCGCAGCCGAGTGTTGTGGCAACCGGCGCACATCGTGTTCCAATTCATGCCGCGCCCGGTCCAATGGCCCCATTCGCCGGGCATCCGGTCCTCGTTGCCGTAGGAGTTAAACCACTGGTTCGTGATCGGATCGTAGGAAGCTTCCATCGTCTGCCAACGCCCGCCGGGACGCGGCGTGAGAAACTGACGCAAGGGTTGGTTGCCTATGACACGATCCACGGTGTAAGGCGCGATGACGTTCGAGTAACCCAGCGTCTTGATCTCGAACTGGCCACCTTGGAGGTAAGTCTCCGTGCTTTGCGTGCCGTGGCGAAAAGTGCGCGGCGGGTCGAAGGCGACCTTGTCCATCGCCAGGCTGGGCGGGCGTTCGGCGAGACCGTGGTTGGATTTGGCCCAGTCGTCGTAAGCCTTTCGGTGGCAATCGCGACAACTCTCGGAACCGGCGTATTCGGCAAAGACCTTTTTCTCCGGCTCCAGCAGCGGCGCGGCGGCGGCGGACGAAGGTAGGGCGAGGCTCCGGCCGAGCCGGCTTGGAGAAAACCCCAGCTTGAGCAGCACGCCGAGGACTGCGGCAATGACGATCCCGCCGAACACCAGCCACCCTTTACTGGGGCGGCGGGACAGTTTCGGCGCGAGTGCGGGTGTTAGTTTCTGGCGATGCTTTGCGGCCACGCCGGGAACATCGGAAAACTCCCGCAGTCCGTCAACGCTTAGCCGTAACTATTCAGCAGAAACCACGCAGCAGGAAGACTCTCCAATTAATCGCAGAGACGCGAAGAACCCAGAGATTGGCAGAAAGAATGTCTTCTCTGCGTTCTTCGCGTCTCTGCGGTTTGTTTGGCTTTGCTTTTTGGTGGCGGTTTCGCCGCTCTATGTCTCTGCGGTTTTCATAGCGGTTTCAACTGCCTGGTTACGGCTTAGTGAAATACGAGCATTGACAGTTATATCTACTCTCAGGCACCTGCCCCGGCACGGTTGCGCTCCTCATCCATGGCCCGAGTAGGAAGAGAGAGCGCACACCAACAGCCTGAGCCTGAGCCGCGATTAAATCGCAGGCGTGAGTCGTGGGGCTGGGCATCACGCCATCGCCCTACCGATGCTTCCCCACCAAGCGTCGTGTAACCCGGCCACCGGCGCGGAACATTCTCCGGCCGTGGTCTTAAGTGTGAGCGCGTCGCCGCCGACGGTGCCTATCCTCACCGCCGGGACGCCGAGTAACTTCGCCCGCTCGACAGTTTTCACGGCATCTATCGCGGCGCAAGTGATGACGACGCGGCTCTGCGTCTCGCCGAAAAGCAAGGCGTCTAAGCGCACCGTAGCGGCGTCTCGGCAGAGCGCCGCATTAGTTGCTTCGGATTGGTCAGCGGCACTCTGCCGAGATGCCGCTACGCCGGAAAAATCAACCGTCGCGCCAATCAGGCGCGGTGTTTCGCGGGCGATTTGCTGGCTAAGGCAGCTCTCGGCGAGACAGACCGCCAAGCCGCCTTCGCTGCAATCATGCGCACTCTTGATGCCGCCGGCCTGTATCAAGCCTAACAGCGTGGTGTGTAGGGTCTGGGCGATTTCCAGGTCGCAACGCGGTGGTGTGCCGGTCTTCTGGCCGTTAATGACTTGCAGGTAGGCGCTGCCGCCCAGTCCTAACAACGGATCGGCGATGTCCACCGGTTCGCCGAGTAGGATGATGGCATCGCCTTCGTCCTTGAACCACTGCGTCGTGATGTGCGCCGGCTGCTCGATGAGACCGACCATCGCGACGGTGGGCGTGGGGTCAATTGGGCCGGCGGGGCTTTGGTTGTAAAGCGAGCAGTTGCCGCCGGTGATAGGAGCATTGAAGGCGCGGCAGGCATCGGCCAGGCCGCGCACGCTTTCCTGGAGTTGCCAGAAGAGTTCCGGGTTGTGTGGGTTGGCGTAGTTCAGGTTGTCAGTCGCGCCGAGCGGCACCGCGCCGGAGCAGGCCAGGTTCCGCGCCGCCTCGGTGACGACAATCTTACCGCCCTCGTAGGGATCGAGATAGACATAGGTGCCGTTGCCGTCCACGGAGATAGCGAGGAATTTGTCCGTAGTAGCACAGCCATCCTGGCTATGAAGTAGCGCGGGCGTCTCGCCTGCGATTGGTTCGGGAATCGTGGCGGGCGGTGCAGGCTGGAAGCTCGCACTACTCGACAGGCTGGAAGCCTGTCCTACTAAGCCGCCAGGCACGCAATCCGCCTTGATGCGCAGCACCGCGGCGTCGCTGCCGGGACAGACCACTGTGTTATCACGGACCATGTGATCGTATTGGCGATAGACCCAGTTCTTAGAGGCAATGGTGGGCCACGCGAGCAACCGCTGAAGATCGGCCATCGGCGATTGGGTGTCGGCGATTCCTTCCAACCGGAAGGCTCGCACCGCTTGCAGATACTCCGGCTCCACCGTTTCCCGGTGATAGACCGGTGACTCATCGGCGATCTTCTTGGCGGGAATGTCCGCCACCACCTTGCCGTGGTGCCGCACCACCATCCGCCCAGTGTCAGTGACGAAGCCGACTTCCGACCACGGCAGATCCCACTTATCGAAGATACGCTTCACCTCTTCCTCGCGGCCCTTGTGGACGATGATGAGCATCCGCTCTTGTGACTCAGAGAGCATGAGATCATAGCTCGACATGTTCGGGACACGCTGCGGCACCTTGTCGAGTTCGATCTCAATGCCCGTGCCGGCGCGGGCCGCCGTCTCGCAAGTGGAGCAGGTAAGACCGGCGGCCCCCATGTCTTGGATGCCAGCCACCGCGCCGGTGGCCAAGAGTTCGAGGCAGGCTTCGCAAACCAGCTTCTCCATGAACGGATCGCCCACTTGTACCGCGCCGCGCTGCTTCTCGGCGGATTCCTCCGTCAAGTCCTGCGACGCAAACGCCGCGCCCGCCAGGCCGTCCCGCCCAGTGGCTGGGCCGACATAGAACACCGGGTTACCGATGCCCTTGGCTGCGCCGCGGGCAATCTGGTCATGGCGGAGCACGCCGAGGCAGAAAGCATTCACCAGCGGATTGCCTTCGTAGCTAGGATCGAAATAGACCTCGCCGGCCAGCGTAGGTATGCCGAAGCAATTGCCATAGTGCGCGATGCCGGCCACGACGCCGGCAAAGAGTCGGCGGTTGTTCTTCAAAGCGGCTTCCGCATCTTCGTTTGTAGAAGTCGAGGTAACGAGACTCTGATCAACTGACTTTGAAGCGAGACTCCTCACGTCGTCTCCTACAGCGGAAATTGGCCCGAAGCGCAGTGAGTTCACCGCGCAAATCGGCTGGGCACCCATGGTAAAGATGTCCCGCACAATGCCGCCGACGCCGGTGGCCGCGCCTTGGAATGGCTCGACCGCGCTGGGGTGGTTATGCGACTCGATCTTGAAGGCAATGGCCAGGTTGTCGCCGATGTCAATGATGCCGGCATTCTCCTCGCCCGCGCCGACGAGTATCTTAGGCGACTTTGTGGGGAAGGTCTTGAGCAACGGGCGAGTGTTCTTATAGGAGCAGTGCTCGCTCCACATCACCGAGAAGATACCTAACTCGGTGTAACTCGGCTCGCGACCAAGTACCTCTTTGACGTGGGCATACTCTTCCGGCGTCAAGTTATGCTTGGCAACCAGTTCTGGGGTAATAGCGGGTTCGGTCATGGGAGAGTTACTTAGTGCGGCCTTCAACTATGTCTCGCTCCTCCGGCGTCAGGCCGTAGAGTTCATAAACGCGGTCGTCTATCTCGGTATCCAGCTTGGCGATCTCCAATTCAACCGCAGCTAAGTCAGCGCTGCCGGCTTCTTCGGCGACGGCGGCCATCAAAGCGCGGATCGTACGGAGGTTGTCGCCCGCGCCGTATTGGAGATAGACCAGCGGTTCGAGAGTATTGACTAGCAACGGATAAATCGCCTCCGGCTTCTTACCCTTCGTCCATTTCTTCTGGCGCGAATGGTCAGTAAGGAATTGCTTCCAGCGGGCATAGATGAACTGGCGCAAGGCGTCGTCTCGAAAGGTAAGTCGCAGCACTGGCAACAGACGCGGCTCACTGTCCGCCGGGTCCGCGACGGTGGCGGTGAGGGTAAGTTCCTGGCCCTCAGCGGCGAGTTGGATTTCGTGGACAAAGCCGGCGCGTTGGACGTCATCAATCAGGATTTCCGGCTTCACCGCCGCCGCGAAATCCGACTGTAGGTAGTGGGCGAGATTGCAGGGGACACGGCTGGCGCTGTGGGCGATGGCGCGGCCTAAGGCTTCCGGTAGTGTCACTCGCTGCCGATGCGCGGCTTGCGTCTTTTCGACGCGCGCGACGACTTCTTTCTCCAGCTTAGACTCGCGTTTGTTCTTAGAATCAACCTGCTTGATCGGCAACTGCTCAATGAACTGTGTGAAATAGCGGAAGTAACCGCCGCGCATCGTGGTGCTAACTTGCTTGAGGTAGAAGTCCAGCAGGCGGCTGTTGAGCAACCCCAGAAGATAGGCGGTGGATTGCTTGGCATCCGGCTTCAAGGTAATGCCGTAACCGGAGGTGAAGGCAAACTCGCCAGCCTCATCTAAGGCAAACGAAGCGATGTTCGCGATGTCTGGAACAAGGATCTTAGGAAGCAGCATGAGATCAACATTCTGCATCCTACCATAGGCGAACCAGTCGTCACCACACATCCGGCCTTCCTCGCGCTCCGCCAGCAGGCGTTTGTTCTGGCGCAAATACTCGTAAGTCAGCGGGAACTTTTTCCGTAACTCTGATTCAGTTATCAGCTTCGCGCTTCCCGCCTTGATTTGATACGGTAGGATAACGACTTTGCGGCACGTCTCCAGGACATAGCGCCGGATGTCCTGGCCTTGCAAAAACGGCGCGACACACTGCCGCTCCAGTTTGACTTCCCGTTGGAGTTGCTCCGAAAACGCCGTAACTGTTTGACCGCTTTCGGAAAGCAAATCCAAGACATAGACCGGATTGGCGCTAGTGCGGATGCCTTGGGCGATTCGCTCCGCCACGTCGCGCAGGCGGACCGGCTGCTCGTTCAACTTAGCAAACAGTTCCGCGCCGTTGCCCAACACGAAATTCCATTGGTCGCCAGTAAAACTAACCGGGGCGATTTTCCCGACTGCGGCTTCACCGGTGCTGCGCCATAACTCAAGGTCGTCCACCTTAGTGAAAAAGGGCTTTTCCTGCGGCTGCCTGCCCAGCATGAGCAAGCAGGTGTAAGTCGTCGCCTGGGGGAAAACCTGTTGGTCGCCAAAGGAAACGATCAGCCGGACATGGCGGCCTTCGGTAAGCAGCGTTCTTAGTTCCCGGCCGTATTCGGCTTGGAAGAACTTATGTGGACAGATGTAGCCGAAGCAGCCGTCAGCGTTGAGCAATTGCAGCCCGCGCTCGATGAAGCAGACGTAGATGTCGAAGTTACCGCTGGCGGCGGATCGGTAGTTAGTCTTGAGGAAGTCCACCGCCTGCGGCGCGTTGCCCATCATCGTCTGGATGCGCTCGTAAGGCGGATTGCCGATGACGACGGCGAAGCCACCGCGTAGGACAGGCGTCGCGCCGGTCTCTAACTTCTCCCCATCAGATGGAGACAGGCGCGACGCCTGTCCTACGATTAGTGGAAACTCCTTCGCCCAGTCGAAGGCGGAGTCGCCCGCCACGGCTGGGTCAGCGATGAGTGAGTTACCGCACTTAAGACTGCTCGTGAGGTTCGGCAGTAAGTTGAGTGGCCGTCCGCCGCGTTGTTTGCGCTCCAACCGTTCGCGGAACTCATCACGGTTCAGGGTCATGTAGCGCAGCCAGAGATTGAGCTTGGCCACTTCCACCGCCTGCCGGTCTAAGTCCACACCAAAGATGTTTTCGATAAGGACATGCAGCGGCGCGTCAAAGACTTCCTCCGCCAGCGCGAAGTCGGCATCAAAGAGTGAGCCGTGGCCGTTCCTATCTTTCTTAATCCGGCGACACTCGGCGTTATAGTCCGCGTAGGCGGCGACGAGCGTATCAAAGGCGACGAGTAGGAATGAACCCGAACCCATCGCCGGGTCGAGGACTTTGATCTCCGCCAGCGCGCGGATTTTAGCGTGGGCCGCCTTGAAGTTCTTGTAGCCAAGGAGTGACTTAGCCTCGGCCAGGATAGGTTGAATCTTAGCGCCGAGTGTGTGGGCGACGAGATAGTCCACGATGTATTTCGGCGTATAGTAGATGCCTTCCTTTTTGCGCAGTTCGTCGGTGTCCTCAATGACAATGCGCCCGCCCTTGGCTTCCAGCTTGTGGGCCAGGAAGCGTTCATAGACCGCGCCCATCACGTCCTGCGACATGAGGCTGAAGTCATAACTGTATAGGTGGCGGAAGGCGAGCAGTTCGCCCTGACCAGCTTCCAAGCCACAGGTGGCGGCGAGTTCCGGCGCGAGCGGGTCATGGCCGACGATGGCGGCGAGCGCGGCGTTGTCTATCTCTAGCTGGTCGCAAAGCAGCGGCTGCGCGAATAACTCGGTGTTGAAGTCGTTCTTGATTTCGATGAAGACCGAATCGCGGACGACTTCGGAGAAGTTCTTGTCGGCACGAGCATAGAGCGTCCAGTAGGTGCTGTAGGTGCGGGCGAGCTTGTTGTACTCCACCAGCAGGCGCGTCTCCAACATACGGCAGAAGATGAAGCGGTCGAGGAGTTGCTGGCTGGCGAGAGTTATTTCATCCAGCGGGCGGGTGGGATTGCGGAGGGCAAAGCCATTGGCGATGACCAGCCGCCAGCGTTTGAGGTCGGTGAGGAATTGCTGGTCCAGGCTGGCTTTGAGGTGTTGGTCGTAAAGTTCGTCAATGCGGTTAGCCTCAAGACTCTCGCGGGCGAGGAGTTCCCAGAGGAGTTCCCGGCGCGGCCAGAGTTCTTCTAGGCGGAAGGAGAAGGTGGGCGTGGTTTCGTTGACGCGGACGAAGTGGAACTGGTCGAAGTTAGTCAGCAGAATCCACGCGACGGGGTGCTCCATCTTAGTAACTTCGGGACTAAGACGGTAACTCTGAATGTAGCGGTGGACTTGCTCGCGGTGTTTGTCGAAGAGGCTGGTCTTGGGGCAGTCGTGCAGGCTCTTGGCCTCCACGAAGAGGAGCGGGCGCTCGGACTTCAGCATGTAATCCACGGAGTCTCCGAGAATCTTGAACTCCGGTTTGATGTTCTCCTTACGGAAGCCGAGCGCGTCGAGCAGCGGGAGGATTAGTTCGTGACAGGTCGCCGCCTCCGGTTCCTGTCCGCCAAAGCCAGACACCTTCAGCCGCTTGGCTGCGGCGATCAGGGTTTCCAACTGGGCGAAGAACTGGTCTTTCATTGGACGGTCAGGCAGCTACTTCGATTTCGCGAACTCCGCTGGGCGGCGGAATCGGCTCGCCGCGTTCCCGCATGTCTTCGATGTGCATTTCCAAGGCTTCCGTCATCAGGTTGACGGTTTCCTGTTCGGTATCCGCCGCCGCTACGCAGCCGGGGAAATCCGGCGCGTAGGCACTGAAGTTGTTCGGCCCGCGTTCGATGATGATAGTGTAGCGCATAGGCGGATGACCTCGCGAAGCTTCACAAATCACGCCGCCTTCGCCGCCGTCTTGCTTTGCAGCGCCGCGATCATGCTCTGGAAAATCAGTTTGCCATCCGCACTGCCGAGCAGGCCCTCGCTGGCGCGTTCCGGGTGCGGCATGAGTCCGGCGACGTTCCGGGCGGCGTTGCAGACTCCGGCGATGTTCAGCAGCGAGCCGTTCGGGTTGGCGGCGTCGGTTAGTTCGCCGGCGGCCGTGCAGTATTGCCAGAGAACTTGGTGGTTAGCCTGTAAGCCAGCCAGCATGTCGGCGTCGGCGAAGTAACAGCCTTCGCCGTGGGCGATGGGAATGCGCAGTAACTGGTCGGGCGGCGTCTGGTTAGTGAAGGGCGAGTCGGTGGTAGCAGTCTTGAGGAGGACGTGTTCGCAGCGGAACTGGAGTGACTTGTTGCGCACCAGCGCGCCGGGTAGCAGGCCGGCTTCGCAGAGTATCTGGAAGCCGTTGCAGATACCGAGCACTAAGCCGCCGTTGGCCGCGAATTGTTGCACCGCCTGCATCACCGGGCTGAACCGCGCGATGGCTCCGGTGCGCAGGTAATCGCCATAGCTGAAGCCGCCCGGCACGATGACGGCGTCGGCGTCGCCGAGCGCCGGCTCCTTGTGCCAGACGAGGCGGGCCGAGTGGCCAAGGACCTGGCGCAGGACGTGGACCGCGTCTTGGTCGCAGTTGGAGCCGGGGAATTGGAGGACGGCGAAGTTCATGGGGGAGGGTTAAAAGGGTTAAATGGTTAAATGGTTAAATGGTTAGATCGTTAGATCGTTGGACCGTTAGTTCGGGGCGGTGGAGTAGAACCGATTTAACCATCTAACCATTTAACGATTTAACGATTCACCCCTCACTCAATCTCCAGCCGGTAGTCCTCGATGAGGGGGTTGCTGAGGAACTTGTGACTCGCTTCCTCAAGGGCTTTGCGGGCCGCGGCGGCATCGGTGCCGGGCACGAGGTCCACCTCAATGTATTTGCCGACGTGAACGCCTACGACACCGGTGTAACCCATGTGTTCGAGCGCGCTTTGCACGGTCTTGCCTTGCGGGTCCACGACGGCCTGCTTCGGAGTTATGATGATCTTTGCTTTCATGGTGCGGCGGACAGTGGCCGCCAACGACGCGAAGCTTAGTCGGAAGCGCCCGGCAGGCGAGACTTTTCTCGTCCGCTGCGCTGGCACGACTGCCTTGGTAAGCGCCAACCGGGACGGTTGACGGGACGGTGGCAGCCGGGACGGACTCCCCCACTAGGCTTACGGGCGTAAGCTTCCATCCGGCGAGACTTTTCTCGTCCGCTGCGCTGGCGCGACTGTCCTGGTAAGCGCCAACCGGGACGGTTGGCGGGACGGTGGCAGCCGGGACGGATTGCCCCACTATGCCTACTGGCGAAGCTCCGTCAGCGCCTTGGCGGTGGCGCGGAGCAGGGCGTCGGCACCGACGGGCGCGCCGGCGGCGTTCTTCATCCACAGATCGGGAGTTAGGTTGCCGAACTTCGCCACACGCTCGAATTCGGCTCCGAAGTTACCCGCCTGACTCATCCGCTCCTCGAGTTGGAACTGGATCAAGTGGCCGATGGGATAATCCGGCAGGTAAAGCACGTCGCGGATCATGTGCGAATAGACCGCCAGCAGCGTGACATCCCGCTGCTGAAAGACGGGCGCGTAGAAGCGGTTCCAGGTGTCCCTGGCGATAGCCAGAGTGGCGGCTTTCAGCTCGGCGGGCGTGGCCTTCGGGTGATCATACATCCAATGCCACACGGCCATGTCCACCAGCGCGACGCCGGCGATCTCAGCGGTCTGCCAGCAGGTGTCGAGCGTGCCCAACGCCGCCGTGCGGGCATCGGGCTGAGAGAGTCCAAGGAGTTCCAGGTCATGGCCCTGCGCGACCATGGCGAGCGCCTCAGTGAAGGAGTTGTTAGGCACGCCAGCCAGTAGAGTTTGGTCCACTTCGTTGAGGGAAAACGTTTGCTCAATGTTATGGCCCATCTCGTGGATAGCGATGTTGAAGCCCTTGTAGTTCATGCCGTCCGACTCGACGCGGGTGCGGAGGCGGGACTTTTGTCCGCGCATCGCCGCGCCCATCGCGTGACCGGTGCCGCGCGACGATTCGGTGGCGATCTGCGATTGGAGATAGGCGGCGCGTTCCGGGGTGAAACCAAGTTTCCGCAGAATGTTAGTCATGTCGGCCTGGTAAGCGGCAGCCGTCGGGTATAGCTGGCGAACCTTCGCATCAAGCTGCGCCTCGGTGTAAGCGCCGCGTGGGCGGAAGCCATTGTACCAAAGGTCAAATGGCTCCAGCGGCCGACCTAGTCGCTGGGCGATGAGCGCGCCGACTTGCGCGAATTGCGGCGAACTAAGCACCTGCTCCAGCATGTCTTTGACGCGGGCTTCGCTCATCTGACGGTCGCCGGCAAAGCGCCGGGCAATAAGCGTCGGCTCGGTCGGCGACCAGGCGTCGGCTTTCTGGTTGGCGCGAAAGACCGCCAGCAGCATGGCGTAGCGCCGGTCGGGTTCGGCGGCGTTGGAGATAGTCCCGGCAGCGGCGGCGGGTTGGACGGAATCGCTGACGGCGGCGGGCTTGAGTTCGTTAGCGAAGGGACTCCAGTCCACTGCAGGATTGTTCACGGCGAGTTGGGGGATGGATTGGTCAATGATTCGCTCCATGACGCGCTGAATCATACGCTGACAGGCGAGGCCATTAGTTGGGGCGCTGTATTGGGCTTTGATTTCGTCGCGCAGATTCCAGTGAGTAATAAGAGCGAGCTTGGGCGGGAAAAGGCGGCGTCCCTCGGCGTCGAGTAGGTGGTGCATCCAGATCTTATATTCGTTGATGTAGACCTCCGCCGCGGACTGTGCATCGGCGGCGGCCTGCTGGACATCGGCGGGGATGCGTTTGGAGAATCGCTGGGCCAGGCGTGCTTCGGCCCATTGGCGGCGCGACCAGTGTTCGCCGTCAGTCAGCCGTTGGTCAAGGGTGGTAAGTGGGAAGTTAAGCAAGACGACGAAAGCCAGCTTGTTAGCGAAGAAATCATCGGCTAGGTGGGCGGCCGGCTCATAGGCGGAGAAGAGTTGGTCGAAGGGTAGGATGGGGCCGCGTTCGAGATCAGTGTGCAGTTTGAACTCATAGCGCAACTCAGTCATTAGTCCGTCGAGCACTTCGAGGCGGCGTTGGAACCGTTGTAACACGGCGTCGAGCGTCGCGGGGTCGCCGGCGTAGTTCTCCGCGACGAAGGCTTCAAACACCGCGCTGTCGCCGTCCGCCGCACGCCAGAACTCGCCGGCCTGCCGGAGTCCCTGCTGAATGTGCGGGCGCTGGCTGGCACCGTGGCGTTCGATAAGGGCGCGCTCGGCCTGGCCGGTGGCGTCAGTGAGCCAGGCGGGTTGGTTGGTGGCGGAGTCGGCGGCTGGGAGGGAGGTGCTGAGCATGAGTAAAAGGGAAAATCCTAAAACCGAAATCCGAGAGCCGAAGGAAATCCGAAAACCGAAATCCGAAGGCGTCCTAATGCGCTGACCGGAAACTATCGGGCCGCTGCTTAGGCAGCTTCGGGCTTCGGGCTTCGGATTGCTTTCGGATTGCGGATTACGGATTGCGAATTTCAAATTCATGGACGACAAACTGCCAGCATCGGACACAATGCGCAACCAGAAGATACATGGCAGCGGCGCGGCGTGGTGACGGGCGAGGTTGCCGGTGCCCGAGCAACCGGGCTGGATTATGCCCCGGGCCTGAACCTTGCTCCCCAATCCTGATACTCTTCTGACGCCGACACGGTAAGAGCCTGTTTGAAAAGTCATCCAGCGGTGGGGCGAGGCTCCTGTCGAGCCTCAGCGACAGCGGCAATTCGACCTTGCCGATCGGCTCGGCAGGAGCCTCGCCCTACCGCTGGGCGACTTTTCAAACAGGCTCTAATAGGATCTCCTCTGCCATGGCGGAGCGAGGAAGCTGGTCGCTTCCTCGAACGACGCCTTGCGTCGGAAATCGGCCGGATTGTAGGCGGGAACTGCGGGATCCGTGTTGACCCACTGCGGATGGTGGCGGCCGAAGTAGCTGCCGTAGAACTGGTAGTTGCTATCTACCCAACGGCTCACAATCATCAATTCCATTTCGGTAAGCATCCTGGAATGGTCGTCTTTGGCGTTTTTCGGATGCGCGGGATTGGCCAATAGGGCAATCATGGTGCTCTTAGCAGACCCCAGGCTCCCGGGCGGTAAATACGCGCCGTTGTAGTTGCCCCGGTCTCCCTGCCGGAAAGAAGTGAACTCGGCAATAATGGGACCGGCCAATTCCTTGCGGGCGAGTTCTTCATACGAGGTGTTGTAATACTCGGTAACTTCACCGGTCAGCCTCAGCCCGCCGGCAGGATTCGTCGGGCTGTGGCAGGAAACGCATTTGGCGTTGAAGATCGGCTGGATGTCGGCGGGGTAGTGAATGACTTGGCCAGCGAGGCCGGCTCCGCCGTTCTCGACCAGATCGCACGGCTGCGCTTGGGGAACGCTCGGCGACCGGCTGAGCGCGATCAAAGCGGGAGTGGCACCCAAAGCCGCTGTGTGGTGGGATTGCCCGTGACAGCCCGTGCAGGAACGGACTTCCCCGGGCGCGTAATTCACATACGTCCTCTCGCGCTGGAGTTCCCTGAAATTCTCGTCCAGGGCCTGAAAGAAGATGCTGCGGTTGGCGGGCACGAGAAAGTGGGCCGAACCGTCCTTTTCGACGGGCACGACGCCCCATTGCACACGCGGCCACAGAGCGGCCTTCCAACTGGAACTGCTCAGCGACGGTTGCCAGCGTCTGCCGGTGGACCAGTAACGCGGCAGCGCCTCGTTGATGCGGAGCCATTTGACTTTTCCCGGCTCAACCCCCTCCATGCCCTGATAGACATTCGCCACGACGCAGAGGGCCTGATTACTGGCGGCGTATTGTGGATCCCGGAACGGTTGCACCTGCGGCGGGACAGTCCGCGCGACCAGCGGCAGCGGATGCCAGCAGCATAGTTCAGCATCGGCGTGAACCAGACGATGGCGTCCCTCGGTGTCAATGAGGTACAAAGCGTAGGCATTAGCAACCTCCTTGTAATGATCGGAGGGATTGACCTTGTACGAAACCAGGAACTGCCGGTCGCTGACGGGATAAGGATGCGTGTAAAGGTGCCCCTTCCGGCCTTCGCCGTCATCCGCGTGTGTGCCGTCGTCCTTCAAAAAACGCCAGCCAGGCTCCGACCGGCGCGGAATGAACACTTGCGGAGTGATATTGACCACAGGATACCGGTTATCCCCTTGCACGTAACCCGCTTCGTCCGGGTCAGGACCCCGCTCCCGGACTCCCATCCCAAAGTCAACCAGCAGGACCGCTCCCAGGCAACCTCCTTGCGGAAAGTGGCAGGTGCCCACGCACACAAAGCGGTGGTCGCTGCCGGGAAGGGGTTGAGGATACATATAGATGGTCGTGTCGTCGTCGGCCAGGCCATAGAGTTCCCGGGGCCTGGTCCCGTCGGGATTCATGGACCAGACGGTCTTGGAGACCCGGGCACCCCGGTCAATATACTCCCATCGGTGATACATGACGCGGCCGTCATTGAGCACCACCGGGCAGAATTCGCTGACCGGGCTGTGGGTAAGCTGTTCGACGTGGGTGCCGTCGGGGGCCATCCGGTGCAGCCCGGGAGCCACCAGGTGGGAGGAGCCGCCGCACAGAACGGTGTGCTCACAACGGGTCGAGGAGAAGATGATCTTGCCGTCCGGCAGATAGCAGGGGTGGATGTCGTCCGTGTGCCAACCCGCGGCCCACCGCGCCACCTTTTCCGCCTCGTCTTTCGGCGGGAATGATATTTGGCGCAAGCCCGTACCGTCGGTGCCTGCTTCCCAGATACGGAAGCCGGAGCCAGGATCCTGGCGAAAATCAAAGATGACCTTCCGAGCGTCAAATGACAGGCTGATCTTGCCAATAAAGCCCCTGCCTCCGGGCAAATTCGCGGCGGTGACGACGGCTCGCTCCGTCCGCGTACGGAGGTTGTACGCATAGATGCCGTTCCCCGGAAGGAACCGGTCGGGACTGGTGCCGTTGTTGATGTCCGTGTAGTAGTGATCGGAAGAGTAGGGCTTGCGCTTGACGAAAATGACTTCCTCGAAGCCCAACTCTTGGGCAGTGACCGGCACCTGGGCCGAAACCGAATCGCCCACAGGTGGTGTGCCCGCCTGGCCGGAAAGGGCGTCGTCGGTCGCAGTCGCAGTATTGCAAACGAGGGCGGCCGCCAACAGGCCGTGTAGGACCATTTGATAACTCATAAATATCTGTTTTTTTGATGCACCGCCGTCCATTGAGGCCGGTTATAGGATGTGTTTATAGGTTCCGGAATTTCAGCCGATGTAAACATACGAGTAAGTGCGTCACGTCAGCTCCAGCTCTAACTTCTCGCCTTGTTTCACCACCACAGCGTCGAAGGTGATTATTGCTTTTCCTTCGGTCACGGCCAACGTCGCCGACACCAGCTTCCCCGCGTGCGTCAGCTTGCTTCTCGTAGGCTTATGGTTACCCACCAAGCCCAAGGAGAGAGTCTGCAGTCGCAGCTTGCCGAACTTAACCTCTATTTCCACAAGCTGCTGGCCGCTCGTTGCGTTTTGCGAAAAAGATCCCGAACCTTCCGCCACCGTGAAAGGGGCTTTGAACTTCTCAGGACCAAGTCGAGGGGCGAAGCCAAGACGGCCTTTCGGTGCATGATACTCGTAGCCACAGGCAGCCAGAAATTCGCCATAAGCAGCCATGGCGCGCGCATAGTGGTCGCCACACTCGATTTCGTTGAAGGGGTTACGCTTGGCCGGCGCATAGCGGTCATGGATCCCACGGGCAATAGCCAGATTCATCCCGGCGACAGATTCGCGGGTGTAGTTACTCTTGAAGATGTCCCAAAGCCAGAGCCGGCCGTCGCCAGAGAGATAGAGTTGGCCGCAGCCAAGGCCGCCAACCGGCATACGGATGAAGCGCAAATCCTTCCCCTTCCAGACGGCCGGAGTGCCGCGCTGGAAGAGCGAGCGAACCCACCCGGGCGACAGCTTCTTGTCGGCGGGAATCAGGCACGGAGTGGGCGTGGCTTGGCCAAGCTTCTGTGCCCAAGCGAAGGACGGCAGCCTGACGGCGGCAGGGCCAAGAGCCATGAGTTTGACCGCGTCCCGACGGTTGACGCCGCAACCACAGTGAGGTTGATTGCCGGGGTCTGGCTTTCTTGGCGTGGCAATCATTGTGTGGGCAGGCCGATGTGGGCGTGGTAACGGGTAGGAACTGATAGAAAATGCTTTTCGACAGGACGCTCCTTCACTGCCGCTGCGCGGTGACGTCATAGCAGAGCAATAAGTCCTGGTCGCGGATATAGAGCCTGCCGCCGGCGACAACCGGATGCGCCCAGGAATTTTTGCTGCTTCGATCCGGCTGTTCGAAGCGTCCGTGTTCCTTGTAACCATTAGGTGAGGCTTCGATCAGCGCGACCGTTCCCTTTTTCTCTTCCTCACGCAAGTAAAAGTGGCCATCCGCATAGACCAGCGAGCCTTTGCCGAGTTTGGCCTTTTCCTGCCACTTAGCCTCTCCGGTTTTGAAGTTCTGGCAGGTCCAGCCTTTGCCGTCGGAATAACCATACAGGTAATCGCCGACTCGGATGACCCCGCCATGCTGGTTCGCCATCACTTTGTTCGCATACACCTGCTGGGCGGCGAACTGGTCGTCTTTGGCGGTTACTTTGAACAAGTTACAACCGACGCCATAGCCGGAGCTGACATAAACAGAATCGGCGTGGCAAATTGGGTCCGGAATCACCGCAGTTTGGCCTTTTCGCGCGGCCCGCCACAGGACTTTGCCGTCGGCGGGACCGACCCCGACGACGTTCGCAGCGGTGAGTTGCACATACTGTTTAACCCCTCCGATCTGCGCCGGGATCAATGATGAGTAATGCGCCGCGTCAGTGAACTCCTTGGTCCGCCAGACAACCGCCCCACTTACCTTGTCGAGCGCAACCATCGCCCCTTGCGCTCCGCCGGGGGTGATCACCACTTTATCGCCATCCACCAGTGGGGACTCCGAGAAACCCCACTCAGGTCGTTCGGCACCAAAGTCCTCGGTGTAATCTTTGCGCCATAACTCTTTGCCATCAGTGGACTTGAGGCAGACTAACTCACCCCATTGGCTGACGGTGAACAGTAAGTCGCCACTGAGCGTTGGCGTGGCGCGTGGGCCGGCAAATCCGCCCCAGCCGGGAGCGCCGGATTTGCCCAGCTTGGCAGCCCAAACCGGTTTGCCGTCCTCGGCGTTCAGGGCAACCACATAGCTGCCATCAGCGCGGTCGCCGGTCGTATAGACCCGGTTGCCGACGACTGACACCGTCGAGTAGGCATCGCCGACGCCTGTAGTCTTCCAGACTAGGCGGGGCCCGCCGGCCGGCCAATCCTTGAGCAAACCGGTTTCAGTGGAAACGGCGTCGCGATTCGGGCCGTGCCATTGCGGCCAGTCGCTGGCCATCACACCAGCGGCGCTAGCTAGGCAGGCGAGGAGAGCCGTACCGACAGAATAAGGTTTCAAATGTCTCATATACGGACGAAAGATGGCATGAATGCCAGCGAACGCGCAACAAAAATACTGCGTCCACCAGAAGATCCGACTGTTGGCGCAGGATTCGGAAGCTCCGCCGGAGCGTCGCCCTACCATTGCCGGAGTTGTGAGAGAGGCTAACCAGCTAGTGGGGCAGCCGTCCCGGCTGCCGTCCGGGCCGGCGGGCGTGGGTGCCCGCCAGACTTTCGCAGGCGAGGCACCTTCGCCACTACGGAGTTGTGAAAGAACCTCACGTTGCCCCGTTACATTCCCTTACCATTACTTGTCAGTGCGGAAGGGTGAGGCTGGCAAACCGGCGCCGTTTCCAAGGTTTGGTTCGGCTGTTTCGTGCCAGCCGAAACGAACGGCCACAGGCTTGACCACCTCGTCGCTGCTAATCACCACGGTGTTTCCAACCACCTCCGCCCTGGCTGCGACAAACTTCTTATCTTCGGTAGCGATGGTGAACCAAGTGAGCGGCTTACCGTCGAGTGACTTCAGGCCGTCACTGTGGTCGAAGGTCAGGATCGCCTTGTCGCCTTCGACCTTCATCGCCTTGTAGATGGGGCCGGAATACTCCTGACCGCTCTGTCCATAAGTCTTGGCGAGCGCCCAAAGCGAAAGCCGGCGACCGACCTCCAGTTTGTTGCGCGGGTGGATGTCCGACACATTGCCGATGTCGGTAATGACCGCCATGCCTGTATTCGGAATGGAGAGGGCGGCAAGCTGCGCCTCCCAAATGCCCGGCAGCGCTTCGGGGTTGTTGTAACGGTAGGGCGCGAGCTGGACATAGAGGAACGGGAAGGCTCCTTGTCCCCAGAGCCGGTGCCAGGAACCAATGAGCGCCTTCATTTTCTCGAAGTAAAGCATGCCTTCACCGTTGTTGGACTCGCCTTGATACCAGATGGCACCGCGGATTCCGTAGGGAACGAGCGGGGCGATCATGGCGTTGTAAATGCCGGTGGGGCGATCGGCTCCGTTTAATGGGTGCTCCGGTATCCCGCCGGGAAAACTGGAGAGAGGCAGCCCTTTTTCCAGCGCCTCGCGGCTCTGCCGCACCCAGGCCTCAAGTTGGTCGAGTTTGGCGACTTGGTTCTGACGGTGGACTTTGTCGGCGCTGGCAATGAGTTCCGAGATATTATTTAACTTGGGTGAAAGTTTGAAACCTTCCGGGTCCGTCCAAGGTTCGATTCGAGTGCCGCCCCACGAGGTGTTGATGAGACCGATCGGGACGTTCAGCTTCTTGTAGAGTTGTAGCCCGAAGTGATAGCCCACACCGGTGAAGTTTGCCGCCGTGCCGGGCGAGCACACCGCCCAATCGCCGGGCAGATCCTTTTGCGGCTTCGCATTGGTCACATGCGGCACCTTGAACTGACGGATCAATGGTAAGTTCGCCGCCGCGATTGTTTCCTTGGCCTGATCGGTATCGCGGAGGGACCACTCCATATTCGACTGGCCGGAACAGATCCAGACTTCGCCCACGAGCACATTCTTGATCGAGACCCGCTGGTCACCCGCAGCGATGTTGAGTTCGCCCGGCTCCGCACTCGCCGGGAGCGGTTCGAGCGTGACGACCCATTTCCCGTCCTCGCCGGCGGTCGCGGTTTTCTTCTGGGTGGAGAAGGAAACCTCGACCGACTGTCCCGGGTCGGCCCAGCCCCAGATTTTCAGGGGAATGCCTCGCTGGAGCACCATGTTATCCGAAAAGATTCGGGGCAGGTTAAGAGCCTGGGCGGCGAGGCTCGCTAAGCATAAAGCTGCGAGCACCGCTGTCAGAACGAAAGTGGACCGGTGTTTTGTCATGCGCGTATTCTGGCCGAGATCGGGAGTTCGTCAATCAGAAAATGATCGTGGATTCAAAGGACGTCGCTTTGGCGCCACAACCACGAATTCATTCCAAGTCATCTGCCAGGCGGCTGTGTGCGGGACACGCCGACCGGCGGGTTTCGGGTTTCGGACTTCGTCATTCTTTCGTCATTCGACTGCGAAGTTCGGGCTGAACAGGTACGTTTTCCCTAGCCCAAGTCTGGAGCATTTCGATGGCCTTGCCCAGCACGCCCGCTGAGCCGCGGAAGCGTGCGGAGCCGCGCGGCTGGTTGTCGCGCGACCACCATTCGTGGAAGTCGCCGGTCCGCACCACGCGGTCAGTCATCGGCTTCAACTCGACATAGGCCTCTGCGGCAAAACCTTGGCGGATCAACTGCTGAATCATGCGTCCGCCAAACCAACACCAGTCGCCGCCGTTTTGGTAGCCATAAGGTTTCATACCTCGAGCTTTGAAGGTGCCCTGGGGATAGGGCGGATAGACGGTCAGGCCGATCGAGGACGCGCCGGCGGCGACCACATTGGAGCGCATCTGCGCCAGCGAGCGAGCGATTTCCTCCCTTGAGAGCAGCCCCGCCTCGATGGCGACGGCCGTGCCGCCGTGATAGAAGACCGCCGCTTCGTCGAACTCCTTGGGAAAGGGCGAACCGGCCAGATATAGGTGCGGGATGAACTTCTGCCGCTGCCGATCCCAAAGGTGCTGGCGGACGTTCCGCTTCAAAGTGTCTCGCGTAATCCGCCACCGCGCGGCTTGGGCCGAACCGTCGCCCAAGAGTTGCCGGTAATCCTCGATGGCGATAAGGAGCATCGCGTTGTCATAGATGTCGAGGGCGCGGTGGGAACTCTCGTCCAGTTCCACGCCCCGGGCATGTTCCGGCTGCACGTCGCCCCAGTCCACCGTGGTCGCGCCCCAGACGAGGCCGTGGTTGGTATCAAACCGCTCCGTACAAAGGTAATCCAGGGCGCGGCCCAAGCGCTCCAAGACAGTTTGGCCTTCGACCTTCTCTTGCAGGAGCGAGCGGTCGCCGGTCTGGCGGACGTATTTGCAGAGGGCTTGGACAAGTGAGGATTCTTGGTCGGTCTCGACGGTGTTCTTATGCGCCAGCAGGTCCGGCGCTAGGTCGGACTGACGATACTTATAGCTCACGATCGCGCGGGACTTGGGGATGTAGCCATCCACGATGTTGCCGTCGGCGCCCTGAAACTTGAAGAAGATCAGCAGCGCCGCGCGGATCGGCTGCGGGTCGTTCACCTCCAACGCCACCTCGATGAACGTGTTGAGGTCGCGAATCCACACCTCGCCGTAACCGCTGCCGGCGTTGAGACCAGTCTTCAGCAATGCCCGGGCCTGGCTCAGCACGATGGGCAGATTCGTGTCGGCAAGAATCTCTCTCGCAAGCTGAGCCGGTGGCGGGGCGGGCTTGGTTACTTGCTCAGCCTTGGCTTGGGCACCTAACACCAAGGCTGACAGCAGGGTCAGCAGCCAGACATTTCCGTTTGGTTTCATAGTATTGGAATTCCGTTTTCACCGCGGTCTCCCGCCCGCTGGCGCGACTCCGGGTCAAGTCTGTTGCATCCCAGTCGGCGATTCACTGGGAGTGGCAAGCTCTTAGCTGTATCTATGCACTTGGAACGGCCCATCACCCCGGCCAACTCCCCGTCCGACGGGGCACGGCCGTTTAGTTAGGCGGTTCATGCTCTTTGAAAACTCCAATTCTGGTAGGGCGACGCTCCTGCGGAGCCGGCGCTGGGAGAAGGTTACGGAGGCTCCGCAGGAG
>CAINDV010000674.1 GCA_903847485.1 uncultured Verrucomicrobiota bacterium | reverse complement strand
GCGCTACAATGCGACCAAGGACCTCGGCGATGGCACCCTGATCGACATGATCGTCGACCTTACGCGGCTCAAGAAGCAGGTGGCCGGCTGGGAGGTTGTCGGAGCGCCCTCGCCGACGGAGCGCGTCTGGCACTATCGCGCTTTCGATCCATTGACCGAAAAGGACAAACTCCATCCGCGGGAAATCAAGCGTTTGCGAAATGTTGAATTGCCACCCGGCTTGGCGAATTGGCAAGACCCCGGGTTCGATGTCAGCCAATGGCAAAGCGGACGGGCGCCCGTCGGCGTGGGTGATTACAAGGCTTGGAAATACGGCTTGATCTGGACCGCCACACCTGACAGGACGATTGCCAACAACTCCGTGTGGGGAACTGGAGAGTTCCTCTTGATGCGAACCACTTTCGAGGTAAAAGACCTGGACTATGACTGCTATCGCATCAGCATCCTGGCGAACCAAGGATATCATATTTACCTGAACGGGCAGAAGATTCATACATTCGCCTATTTCGCTTTCTATCCGAAGTATGATCGCGTCATGCTGGACAAGCAGCACGCCAGGCATCTGAAGAAGGGCTCGAACACTCTGGCGGTCTTCAGTTGCGTGCGCTACGAACAGGATCCGAAGGCCGACCAACAATATCATCCCATCGGACAGATGGACCTCTTTGTCGAAGGGCTCAGGATGGAGGAACTCGGGTTGGCCCGATAGTTCAGGGATGCGCCATCAAACCAACTTCTTTCCCCCAGCTCTCCGAACCGCACTTTAGCCCCTCTTGAGCACCAACCATGAATAACAATTTCCCAACAATCCAACAATCCAACAAGCCATGAAATCCATCACCATTCTCCGCCCGCCGCAGGCCAATCGCCTGCGGGCGCTCGCCTTAGTATCCGTTTGCATCCTTGCCGGTGTCGCTCCGGGTTCTGCCGCCGGAGGCACCGGAGAGAGTCCGTCCGTTCCCGATTTCACTCGCGGAGGCAAGAAGGACGACAGCCATGACTGGAATCTGGGACCAACCGGTGCCCGCGGATGGATTCATACCTCGGCAGGCCACAGCGCCCTGGCTCGCCAGATCCTCGTAACGGCCGTCGCGAAGGGGTCTCCTGCCGATGGAATTCTGGAGATCGGGGACGTGATCCTGGGCGTGAGCGAAAGACCTTTCGCGGATGACGCGCGCAAGAGCTTCGCCCACGCCGTCGCGGCGGCCGAGGCGAAGGGCGGCGTGCTGCGGTTGGTCCGCTGGCGCGATTCGAAAAGCACGAACGTGGAACTGAAGCTGCCGGTGCTGGGTGCCTACAGTGATACCGCTCCCTACGCCTGCCCGAAGTCGAAGAAAATCTTCGAGTCGGGTTGTCAGGACATCTCAAGGGCTGGTCTGGACAAGGCCAGCCTCCCCAACCACCTCAACGCGCTGGCGCTGCTGGCCAGCGGCAAGAAAGAATACCACCCCCTGCTCGCCAGCTACGCCCCCAAGGCGGCGGCATCGCTGCGCCCGGGCACGTGGACGTGGTATTTCGGTTACGGGAATCTGTTTCTGGCCGAGTATGTCCTGGCCACCGGCGATCAGTCGATCCTCCCGGAGCTCAAACGCACCACGATGGCCATGGTGCAGGGGCAGAGCAAGGTGGGCACGTGGGGGCACGAGTCCTTCGCCAGGCCGAGTGGCCACCTGAATGGCTACGGTTGCATGAACGCGCCCGGCTTGGTGTTGCTGACGGCGATGGTCGTGGCGCGCGAGGCCGGAATAAAGGATCCCGACCTGGACAAAGCCATCGCCAAGGGGAGCCAGTTCCTGCGCTGGTATGTGAACAAGGGCGCGATTCCCTATGGCGATCACCAACCGTGGCCGGGGCACGAGGACAACGGAAAGTGTTCCACTGCGGCAGTGCTGTTCGATCTCCTCGGTGAT
>CAINDV010000673.1 GCA_903847485.1 uncultured Verrucomicrobiota bacterium | reverse complement strand
GGGGTTCATATTTGGGTAACACCCATTTTGAGCTTACAGGGGCCGACCCAGTCAGCCCACACCCCGCCTTCGGTAACAATCTTTTTGAGTCAAATCGTGGGCAGAACTGTGAAGAAAATTGGCGTGACATCGGCCCGTCACTGTGGTTGACTGTCGCCCTTATGAAGACCGTTTTAATCGCGTTAGCCACCACTTTGTCGCTCGGACTCACTACTGTTCGCGCGGAAGACACCAATAAACCAACCCTGGCGAAGGTCACCCCTCCCGCCACCCTGGAAAAAACATCCATGAGTATCAACGAAGTCGCCGTCATCCAGACCAGCGAAGGCACAATGGTCGTCGAGTTCTGGTCCGAAGTCGCTCCGAAGACCGTCGAGAATTTCAAGACCCTGGCGAAGAAGGGCTTTTACGACGGTACCTGTTTCCACCGCGTCATCAAGGGTTTCATGATCCAAGGCGGCGATCCGCTGACCAAGGACGCGAGCAAGGAAGCCGCGTGGGGCACCGGCGATCCCGGCTACAAGATCAAGGCGGAGTTCAATAGCAAGTCGCATGTCCGCGGCGTGCTTTCCATGGCGCGCTCGAACGACCCTAATTCCGCCGGCTCGCAGTTCTTCATCTGTCACGGCGATCCGAAGTTCCTCGATAATCAATACACGACCTTCGGCAAGTTGATCAAAGGCGACGACGTGCTGGAAAAGATCGCCACCACGCCTACCAAGCCCGGCGATCGTCCGGTCAAGCGCATGGCGGTGGAAAGCGTCAAGATCGTGCCCGCCGACAGCGTTAAGTAAGCGCCCCGTTTCCCGGCGCGGCTCGCCTTGGCGACCGCGCCTTTTTTGTTGTGCCACAGAATCCCGAACCGCCATCGCTGCCCCCCGGACCTACGCTCCAGCCCTGGCCCAAGCTCGGTTCCCGGCGGCTCGGCGATTTCCGCATCTTCACCCTCCGCGAGGAGCGGAAGACCTCGCCGCGCACCGGACGCGAGCACGATTTCTTCGTCATTGATTCCCGGAACTGGGTCAACGTGATCGCCCTGACGCCCGACCGGCAGGTGGTGATGGTGGAGCAGTTTCGCCACGGTAGCGAGACGGTCGAGTTAGAGATACCCGGCGGCATCATTGATCCGGAAGATGCCAGCCCGGCGGCGGCGGGCGAGAGAGAGTTGCGGGAGGAAACCGGCTACGAAGGCGAGGCGGCCCGCTTGATCGGTCAGGTGTGGCCCAACCCGGCCATCCAGAGCAACACCTGCTTCACGGTGCTGGTGGAGAATTGCCGCTGCCTCCATGCGTTGGAGTTCGATCACGACGAGGACCTGGTGACGCACCTGGTGCCGGTGGCGGAACTGCCAGGTCTTGTGGCAGCGGGCCGCATCCGGCATGCGTTGGTGGTGGTGGCGCTCTACCATTTCGAGCTGTGGCAGCGCGGGTTGAAAAGGTGAGGGGAGGCGGAAATCCGAAGCCCGAAATCCGAAGGAAGCCCGAAGCCCGAAACCGGCCCTGCCAGAACCGCACCGGTAGGGCGACGCTTCTGCGGAGCCGTGCCCAAGGCGGAGCGCCGACGAAAATGTCGGCGCTCCGCCTTGGTTGCGGCTTCGCAGGAGC
>CAINDV010000672.1 GCA_903847485.1 uncultured Verrucomicrobiota bacterium | reverse complement strand
CGCCGCGTCCTCGGCGATGGCTTGCACCACGTCCGCCGAAAGCCCGTCGCGCGTCGTGATGACCCGCCAGCGACGCTCGTCCCAGCACGCCAAGCCGCCTTCCGTGCCCACCCAAATCCGGCCGGCGCGATCTTGAAACAGCGCCCGCACCTCTGGGTTCACCACCGCGCCAGGTGCAGCCAGAAACCGCCCCGCTTGCAATCGCGTCAGCCCGCCGAGCGTCCCGGCCCAGACGCGCTGGCTGCGGTCCACCAGCACCGAACGCACCGACGCGCTCAGCAAGCCTTGCTGCGGCCCGAACCATTGCACCGCGCCGTCACGCCAGAAACCGGCGCGCTCCGTGTCCCCGCCGATGACCGCGCAGCCGAACCACAGCCCGCCGTAAGCGTCGGGGCAAACCGATTGCACCACGCGGCCGCGCGTCTCCGCCAACACGCCGAACACGCGGCGCTTCACGCGGTTCAACCCGCCGCCGTCCGTGCCGACCCAGAGGCTGCCTTCGCGGTCTTCTTCCAGCGAAAGGACGTAGTTTCCCGACAAGCCGTTGCTGATGGAAAGACACGTCGCTTGACCTTGCGCATCGAACCAAAACACGCCCGCCCCCAGCGTGCCGACTAGCAAATTGCCTTCGTGATCTTCCACGGCGGCGGCCACCCGGAAGTCGCCCCACGGGTAAGCGCCCCAGTCCAATTCGACTTCCGCTGTAGGAGCCGACGTGAGAAGGCTTGGCTTGGCTTCGTTTCCCAGCCTCCTTACGTCGGCTCCTACAGGGGCTGGGGAAGCCATCCGGTTCGTGCCCCATTTCTGCACCCGCCCGTCCGCCAACCGCCAGAACCCACCACGCTGGCTGGCCAGTAGAAAATCCAGCTTGCGCGCCGGCAAGCTACGTTCATTCGGCAACTCCGCCGCCCCCGCGCCCGCCTTGGCGCTGGTGGCAAACTGCCGCCAATCCGTGCCGACCCAAACCGTGCCGTTGGTCTCGGCGATCAACGCGCGACAGGCACTGGGCTGGCCACGATCCACGAGAAATGACGTCTTCCGCCCATCTTCCCAGCGCCACAGCTCACCGTTGGCGCAATAGAGCCAGACGCCGCCGCCGGCATCCTCGCACGCCGCCACGAGCCGCCGCTCCGCCCCGTCTTGTCCTAACGGCACGCTGGAAAGTTGGCCATCCTTCAAAAGCGCCAGCCCACCGTTTTCCGTGCCGATCCACAGCCCGCCCCGGCGATCCTCGAACAGCAGCACGATGCGACTGCTCTTCAGCTCCGGCGTGTTGCTTTCGTCGAAAACCGTGAAGCGCATCCCGTCGAAACGCGCCAACCCGTTGAGCGTCCCCAGCCACAAATAGCCGTCGCGGGTTTGCGCCAGCGCGATGACGGAATTTTGCGGCAGCCCGGCGTCGCCCGATTCCCAGACATCAATCGTGTAATCCGCCCCCGACGACGATGGCGTCGAGGCCGCCGCCGAAAGCTGCGCCACGACTCCCCCCAGGCAGAGCACGGCGGCGACGAGCAACCATCGGCAATTCGGCATAAACAGTCAGGCCAGCGCCCGCGTCCGGTGAAGCTGCTGGCGGGCGGCAAGTTGCCTTGCGCCGCCGAGCGAAGCAAGCGCCGCCGCGCCGCGAAGATTCTTCCGGCAGGTCCGAGCACTGGTTTCCAACTGGCGGGGTGCGGTAGGACGTTCCAAGCCGGTTGCAAACCGACGTTCCATTTGGGTTGCGGCTTGGGCGCAGACTCGACAAGGCGGCGGGACGGATTGAGAATCCGGCTGTGGCCAGCATCGTCATTGAAAACCTCGCGAAGAACTTTCCCTGTGGGAGAGGCCGGAGCATTTTGGCGGTCACCGCGCTGAATCTGACCCTGACCGACGGCGAGTGCCTGGCGTTGGTCGGTCCATCTGGCTGTGGCAAAACGACCTTACTGCGACTGGTTGCCGGATTGGAAGTCCCGGACGCCGGCAACATCGCCATGGACGGCCGGGATTTGCTCGGGGTGCCGCCGCCGGAGCGCGACGTGGCGATGGTCTTCCAGCACCACGCGCTGTATCCGCACATGACGGTGCGGGAGAACCTGAGTTTTGGACTGCGGCTGCGGCGGGTGCCGCCTGTGGAGGCGGAGCGGCGGGTAGCCGAGCTGGCCGGACGGCTGGGTTTACAGGAATGCCTGGAGCGACGGCCCGCGCAGCTATCGGGAGGCCAATGTCAGCGGGTAGCCTTGGGACGGGCCTTGGTACGGCGACCCCGGGTGCTGTTGTTAGACGAGCCTTTTTCCCATCTCGACGCGCCGTTGCGGCAGCAGTTGCGGGAGCTGGTGAAAGAGTTGCACCAAGAATTGGGCCTGACCGTCCTGCACGTCACGCACGACCAATCGGAGGCGCTGGCGGCGGGCCGGCGGGTGGCTGTGATGAGCGGGGGCACGCTGCACCAGGTCGGCACGGCTGCGGAGGTGTATCGCGAGCCGGCCAGCCTGTTGGTGGCGCAGTTCATCGGTGCGTCGCCCATGAACTTGCTGCGCGGACGGCTGCGGCAGTGCGGGGCCGGGGTTTGCTTCGCAGTCCGGGCGGAGGCCGCACCGGCTG
This sequence comes from uncultured Verrucomicrobiota bacterium, assembly GCA_903847485.1. Lineage (GTDB taxonomy): Bacteria > Verrucomicrobiota > Verrucomicrobiia > Limisphaerales > JAJXZI01 > CAINDV01. The sequence continues at coordinate 7,344 of CAINDV010000672.1, read as the reverse complement.
ACACCGGGGAGCTACTGTTGAAATTGAGTCCGGCTCAGGAGTCGCAACTGACGCCAGTGTGCGGGAAGGATCTGGTGGTCGGGATTCGCGCCGAGCAACTATTGCTGGATGAACCCGCTTCGGACGGAGCCGTGCCTCAGTCTTTCGAAGCGTGCGTGAGCGAAGTGGAATCGTTCGGCTGGCATTCCCGGATTGGGCTGAAACTGGGTGGGGTGCGGCTGTTTGCGGCGAGCGCCGCGGCCGTGGTGCCGGGCGTCGGCGACAAAGTGACCGTCTTCGTGCGGCGGGAAAGCGCAGTGTTCTTCGACGCAGCCACGGGGCGGCGGTTGGCTTGACCGCGACGGCGGAGGCGCGGGGTGGCTGAACCCCGAATGTCGGGGATTGCTCAACAGGCATGGATGCTGACATCGATCGAGTGCGGCAACCCTCGAAATCCGTTTGAATTCGGCCTTTTGGCATCCACTTCCATGCCTCCGTGGAGCAGTATCAACACCTATTGAGCAATCCCGAATGTCGAAGCTCGAATGACGAAAGAATTCCGAAACCCGAATGACGAATTGTCGCCTCCGACGGTTCGGTTTTGTGGCGAGCCTTGCGCTCCGTCCCAGCGAAGAATCAGCGGGTTTTGTGCTTCGGGTTTCGTCATTCGGGTTGAAACGGTATTGCGGAGCCGAAAGTCCAGCCCGCTGCGCTAGGCAAGGGGAAAAGAAAAAGGGACGGCTCAAGGCCGTCCCCGGTGAAACATTGCTGGTGGTGGGAACTATTTCGCCGCGGGAGCTGCGGCACCGGGGGTGCCGGGGGCGCGACCGCCGCGGGGGCCCATGCCCTGCTGCATCTTCTGCCACTTCTCGAACTGCTCGGGGGTCAGGATTTCCTTCACCTTGGCGGTCATGGCCTCTTGGAGGGGTTTCATCTTCTCCCGTTTCTGCTCCGGCGTGAGGTCGTTGTTCTGCCAGATTTCCCGCATCTTGGGGCCTTGTTCCTCGCGGAGGGCCTGCATCTTAGTCTTTTGCTCGTCGGTGAGCTTCAGGTCGTCCATCAGTTTCTGCATACGCTCGCCGCGCACGCCTTGGCCACCGGCCCCTGAGGGCGGGGTGGCCGGCTTGGTGGTGTCTTGGGCGTTGGTGATAGTGGTGGAGGCCACGAGCGCCCCGAGCGCGACTGCTGCAATCCATTTAAACGATTTCATTTTCAGTTTGTTGTGTGTCAAGGGTTGGTCGGGTGTTTGTTCCCGACCGGCGGCCGGTTACGGCCACTGGGGCGAGCAGACGGCGCGCAGTGCGGAAGGTTACAGGTAATTCTCCGCTCCGCCGGGCGCTTGAGTTCATCCCGAACTGGCTAAATGCCGAGGTTGGCGAGCGCGCGGCTGAGATTGCCGACGGCTTCCATCAGGCGCGGGTGTGAGGCTTCAAAGCCTTGCGCCGATTGCGCGAGCCCTTCCAGCGAAAGCTCGATGAGCTTGGGGTCCGGCTCGGAGCGCGTCGCTTCGCGGGTCGAGACGTCGGTGAAACCGGCGATGCTCCCCGCTTGCTCGGCGTGGGCCGGCGAGAGCGCGGCGACTTCGGATTTCAGAGTGGCCAGCAGTTGCAGCAACTCTGCCCGGCGCTCGACAGGGATGGTTTCCGCGCCTTGGATGCGAGCTTCGATTCGTTGGACGGTTTCTTCAATCATGATGCGTTGCTTTCAAAATATACGAGTCCCGGCAGGGCGAGGCTCCCGCCGAGCCATCCCCTGATGCCGGCTTCGGAGGCTCCGCAGGAGCGTCGCCCTACCATCGCGGGTGCTTGAAATCTGTTCATAGTGCGGTGACGGGTTCAGGATAGTGCGGCCGGGGCGCTGCGCAAGTTTGCCAAGCGCGGCTCGACCAGGCTCCAAACATCGCGCTTGAGATCGTCAATAGAACCGGTGGCATCCAGAGGGCGGACGCGCTCCGGCTCAGCAGCGGCCAGCGCCCGGTAGCCCTGCTCCACACGCTCGAAGAAGCTCCGGTCAGCCTCCTCGAAGCGGTCGCGCACAAAAGCCATCGTGGACTGCCGCTTCAAGCGCCGCTCCTCGCTGACCGCTTGCGGGACGAGGAACAGCAGCGTCAGGTCCGGCCGGGTGTCGCCAACGGCCAGGTCAATCACCCGCCAGACTACGTTCAGGTCGATCTGGCGTCCGCAGCCTTGGTAAGCCGTGGTGGAATCGTAGAAGCGGTCGCAGATGACGATCTCGCCAGCGGCTAACGCGGGGCGGATGACTTCGCGGACGAGTTGGGCGCGGCTGGCGTTCATGAGCAGCAGCTCGGCCTCCGGCGTCATGGCGTGGTTCGCGGCGCTGTGCTTCAGGGTGTGGCGAATCTCTTCGCCAATGGGCGTGCCGCCGGGCTCGCGCAACTCGCGAACGTGATGGCCCAAATTGCGCAGCCGTCGCGCCAGCAAGGCCGCCTGCGTGGATTTGCCGCTGCCTTCGGTGCCTTCGAAGCTGAGGAAGAAGCCGTTCATGGTGGCGGCGAAAGGAAGAACACAACTCGTAACACGCGAAGCTCTTTCAAGACTCCACAACCGGTAGGGCGACGCTCCGGCGGAGCCGCCACCAAGACGGAGCGCCGACATTCTTGTCGGCCAGTTCGTGCGATCCGGGACCACGCCGACAAGAATGTCGGCGCTCCGTCTTGGTGGCGGCTCCGCCGGAGCGTCGCCCTACCGGTTGTGGAGTCTTGAAAGAAGCTCATGCGTTTAAGGCTTGTTGAGCCGGTAGAATCTTGCCGGCAGCGTGGCGGGGACAGTGACGGGATTGGCTGCTCCGCTGGCGGAGTTGATCCAGTTCGTTGCCGAAAGGCTAAGCGCCTCCTGCAAGACGAAACCGGGCGTAGGCGGCGTCCACGAAACCGTGGCGAAGCCGGGCGCGGCGGGGACGATCTGGAGTGTGGGCGCGTTGGTGGTTTGCACCGCGAAGGGCAAGGCCCAGAAGCCGCCGGTGACGGAATACTGTCCGTTGGTCAGCGGTCCGCCGGCATCGGGTTGGCCGATGGTGCCGCTGACGGCATAGACGCCACCGGTGCTGGTGCCGCCGCCGCCGGCGACTTTATGCCAGTCAACCGAGTAGCTTTGCGAGTACGCGCCAGTGGGGCACGCCAGCAGAATCAGCAGTAGATACAGTGGTTTCATAATGCGAGAAAGTTCCGATCTTCGCGATCGCACGGCGGGGCAAGCGACGAAGAACGCCTTGTTAATCTAATCCGTGACCTGTAGCTTCCCACCCATGAGCACGCTGACGTTGCAACTGCCAGAGAACTTGAAGAGCCGGCTGACCCTCGCGGCTCGCCAGGCCGGCAAAACCCCCGCGCGATTCGTGCGCCAGGCGCTGGAAATCCGGCTGCCGGCGGGGCCGCCGCGCCCCACTCGCGGGGTGTCCCTTTACGACTTGAGCCGTGACCTGTGCGGCAGCGTGGCGGGCGGGCCGCGCGATCTGGCCGCCAACAAGAAACACCTGGATAATGGTTACGGCTCATGGAAACGGTGATCGTTGATGCCGGCCCGCTGGTGGCTTACCTCAAGCGCGACGACCAGGACCACGCCGGGACTACCGAGGTCTTTCTTCGCCTGATCAGCCCGCTGCTCACTTGCGATGCCGCCCTGGGCGAGGCCTTCTTCCTGTTGCAGCCAACGCACGGCGGCACCGAGAAATTGCTGGCCCTGCTGGAGCGCGGCCTCGTCCTCCCGCGTTTCGACCTGGCCGCCGAACTCCCGGCCGTCGGCCAGTTGCTGCGCCGGTATGAGAGTGTGCCCATGTCCCTGGCCGACGCTTGCCTGGTGCGCCTGGCGGAATTGTATCGGGACGCCGCCGTGTTCACCCTCGACAGCGACTTCCGGATTTACCGCAAGCACCGGCGGCAGGCCATTCCACTGATCTATCCCGCCTGAATGTTGGGGTTGCGCGCCTGAACGTGGGGACCAGTCGCCGCACTCCCACACGCCGCCAGTGCTCGTGCCACCGCCGCCGGCGATCTTGGACCAGTCAATGGAATAGTTCTGGGCAGACGCGGATGCCAACAGCAAGCCAGCCAATGCGAACAGCGCAACGAACCGCCGCCAGGTCTTGGACTGCGCCAGCCCTCTGGCGCTTTTCGAGTGCGCGGAGATTCTATCGCCGACGGAAAGCGGCAGAGGACTGCCGCACTCCAAGACGCTTCGCGCCCGCCATCCGCCAGCTTCGAGCTTCCATCTTCGGGTTGTCATTTCAGACCTCCGTTCGGGTGGTTCATTTGTCGTTCAAACTTTTCGAGCCGCGGTGGCGTCCAAATTCGCCGGGTCAGGGGACCCGGCCTACAACAGCGAGCGCACGCCGCGGTAGGCCCGGTGCCCTCACCGGGCGTTCTTTGACACCGACGACTTGGGGATGCACTGGCCGCTTTCAGGCATGGCATTTTTCTCAAGAAAATCCGCCGCTGCGCGGGCTGGCAAGAGGGGCAAAGGGTAAAAGAGCAGAAACTAAAGCCCCCTCACACACCGAAAGCCAAAGTCGCTGTAGGCATAGCTCGGGCCGATGATGCCGCGAAAGGCGCAACGCGCGACGCTGGCGTTGTCGTACCAGCCGGCACCGCGCAAAACACGGTAGCTCAACGGCCCGGCAGGTCCGTGAGGATCGCTGCCACCGGCATACGACGCCGCATACCAATCCCAACACCACTCGATGACATTCCCAGCCATGTCGTTCAGCCCATACCCGTTCGCCGCAAAGGTTCCCACCGGACTTGTCGCCGGGTCCGTTCCCCCGACGCTCCCAATGGCATTGTATCCATTCGGCCCCAAATCGTAGCTGTAGCTGGCGGTGTTGCCGTTGTAGTTGGCCAGGTTTTGATTGATGACGTTCCCCCACGGAAACCGTTGCCCACTCAACCCGCCCCGGGCTGCCTTCTCCCACTCGGCTTCCGTCGGCAGCCGATAGCCACTGGCGGCCCAATTCGGATAAAGGGTGGTCGGCTCGCCGTTCGTATAGACCGCCGTCAACGCCGCATTTGTGTAATACACCGGCGGCCGACCCGCCTGCTGTGACCGCGCATTGCACCACTTCACACAGTCATACCAGTTCACCGTCTGCACCGGATGATTCGCCGCCTTGCCCAAACCCTTGTTCACAAAGCCATACCCGTGGTTCGTCGCCCAATAATAGACCGACTGCCACTGGCTCAAGGTCACCAGATTCACGTCCATGTAGAACGCGGACACCGTTGTGCTGATGGGGGTGGCGTTGGTATCCCCATCCAGCGTGTCCCCCATCGTGAACGCCCCTGCCGGAATGAGCACCATGCCCGGAGGAGGGAGGATGCCCGTCAATTGCGCGCCGTTGCCGGCGAAGCTGCCCGCGAACTGGTTGGCGGCATTGGTGGCCTGCACCACGCACGCGAACTGGTTCGTGCCGGTGAAGTCATTCGGGCCGTTGCGCAAAGCCACGTTCGCCGTGAGCCGCGCGTCGGGGAGTGTCCCGGTGAGTTTGGTGGCGGCGTCCAGGACGGGAATCTGCGCGGTGCCCAGCGCGCCACTGGTGATTTTGCCGGCGTCGAGGCCGGGGATTTGCGCCGGTGCCAGCACACCGTTGAGGCTGGTGGGCAGCAGGTTGGTCAAGCCCGCGCCGTCGCCGCTCAGGCTGGTCGCGGAGATCGTTCCGGCGGCGAAGTTGCCAGAGGCATCGCGCTTGACGATGGTTCCGGCTGTGTTGGCGCTGGTGGCGGCGTTGGCGCTGGCCGCGCCGCTGGCCACGCTCGCGGCGGGCTGCCCGCCGACGGTGCTCACCAGCGTCGCGCCCTGTGGGCCGGTGACATCGCCGGAAAGGGGGCCGGCGAAGTTGGTGGCCAGCGTGGCCGTGCCCGCGCTGCCGGTGACGTTTCCGGTGACATTGCCGGTCAAGTTGCCAGTGAAAGTGCCGCTCAGAACATTGCCGGGGTTGGTTGCCGCCAGAGCGCCCGTGAAGGTATTGCTGCCAGAGAAGCCATTGTCGGCACTGAGCAGCGGGATGTTGCCGGACAAGCGGGCATCCGCCACCGTCCCGCTGGCCAACTGCGCGGCGTTCAGCCCGGTCAATCCCGCGCCGCTGCCGCTCACGCTGCCGGCGGTGATAGCCCCGGCGGCGAAGTTGCCGGAGGCGTCGCGCTTGACGATGGCATTGGCGGTGTTGACGGCGGTGGCCGCATTGGCCGCGCTCGCGCCGCTGGCCACGTTCGCAGCGGTCTGCCCGCCGACGGCGCTCACTACCGTCGCGCCCTGTGGGCCGGTGACATCGCCGGAGAGCGCACCGGTGAAACCACCGGCGGTAGTAGCCGTGGTGGCGCTGCCGGCCGTAGTGGCGCTGCCCGCGCTCGTCGCCCGGATGGCGTAGGGCGTGGGCGTGACCGCCTGGCGCGGGGCGAGGGTGGTGAAGTCCGCCGCGCCGTTGGTGCGCAGGGCGAGTTGCAGCCAGCGCGCGTCGCCGTTGAAGACGGCGGCGCCGAAGTCGAGCGTGGCGGTGTAGAGGCCGTTGGAGAAGACAGTGCCGGGGAAGGTGTTGGTGCCCAGCGCTGCGCCGCCTGTTGAATCGTTAAAAAGTTGAAAGGTTAAATCGTAAAGGCCATTGGCCGGCTGGCCGGCGTCGGTCAGGCGGCCCTGCCAGGTGAAGGTGGTGCCTTGCGCGAAGGCGGTGGCGGTGAGACCCAGCGCGAGCGCGCCGGACGATAGCAGACGCCGGAGGCGCGCTGCGGATGATGTGATGTTTAGTTTCATGGGTTTGTTTTGCTGCTTGCTGGCGAACTATGGGCAGGGGATCGGGAATGGTCAAGCGTCGCCAGCGCGGTTGGCGAGCGGGTGGTTCCGCGCGGCAGCGCCTTGGAGTGCGGCGGCCCGCCGTCGCTGGCGGGCACCGGGCCAAAGCGCCAGCGGGCTGGCGCAGTCCAAGACGCTCCCGCGCCAGCCGGAGCTTGGCTCGGAAGGCGTCCAACAGCTTTTGGCGGCACAGCCAACTGAAGCCTCCGAGCTTAACACCGGCGCGATGCCGGGCTGCCGGCGGCGGTTTGGTTTCATGGTCGTTTTTCCGCCGGTTGGGCCGGGGCTTCGCGGAGAGCGTAGGCGGTTTCCGGGGCGCGAGGCGTGGGCGTGGCGACCTGCCAACCTTCGGCCTGCAAGCGTTGGAGGTCCGTGTCCATGCACGCGAACATCACCCGCACATCGTAACCACACTCGGCCGCGTGTTCGGCGCGGATACGGTGAATTTCTTCCAGGATTTCGTTCTCTTTCATGGCTCACGGTTTCATCAATTCGGCGGGCGTGCAAATGTCCGGGATCGCCAGTCCGAAGGCGGCCCCCGCCCGCTCAATGCGCGCCCGGAGGTGGT
>CAINDV010000671.1 GCA_903847485.1 uncultured Verrucomicrobiota bacterium | reverse complement strand
CGCTCCACCGCCCGCAGGGCACTCCATGCCAGGGGCGGGGATTGACACCTCCGCTATGCTCTAGCGCGAATACTGAAACCCGAGTCAACCATGCCTGCCTGCTCAGACTCCTTCGGTGTCATTTATCCATGAGGCAACGGGGCTGGCAGCGGCCGGGCAAGAAGGTGAGCTGCGCCCAATTGCTGGGGGAAGTCAGGCCGCCCATTGACACTTGGGAGCTGGCCGTTATGATTGGCCACCATCTTATGAACCAAACACCGCACATTGCCATCGTTGGCGCCACTGGTGCCGTCGGGATTGAAATGATCAAGACCCTCGAGCAGCGCCGCTTTCCCGTCGGGCAGCTCACGCTGCTCGCCTCCGCCCGTTCCGTGGGCAAGGCACTCCAGTTCAAGGGCACCGAGGTGACGGTGAAGGAGTTGACGAAGGGTGCTTTTGCCGGCATTGACCTCGCCCTCTTCAGCGCGGGCGGAAGTATATCCAAAGAGTTTGCCCCGCTTGCCGTCCAGGCTGGTTGCGTGGTGGTGGATAACTCCAGCGCCTTCCGCATGGACGCCGCCGTCCCGCTGGTTGTGCCCGAGGTCAATGCCGCCGACGTGCAATGGCACCGGGGCATCATCGCCAACCCCAACTGCACCACCGCCATCACTTTAATGGCCCTTTACCCGCTGCACGCCGCCTTCGGTTGCCAGCGTATCTTTGCCTCCAGCTACCAGGCCGTATCCGGCACCGGGGCCAAGGCCATCGCGGAACTGGAGCGCCAGGTGGACGAGATCGTCCATGGCCGCCCCGTCACGCGCGAGGTCTATCCGCATCAAATCGCCTTCAACGTCCTGCCGCAGGTGGACTCCTTCCTCCCGACTGGCTATACCAAGGAGGAGATGAAGATGGAAAACGAAGGTCGTAAGATCATGCACCACCCGGGATTTCGCGCCAGTGTCACCTGCGTACGGGTGCCGGTCTATCGGGCACACTCGATCGCCGTCAGCGCGGAGTTTGACAAGCCCATCACTGCGGCGAGCGCCCGCGCCGTGCTCGAACAAGCCCCCGGCCTCAAGGTGGTGGATAATCCCGCGCAAGCTCAGTATCCGCTGCCGCTCTACCAGACGGGCCAATACAACTGCGCCGTGGGTCGAATCCGCCAAGACTGCGCGTTGGATAATGGGCTGTGTTTCTGGGTCAGCGGTGACCAATTGCTCAAGGGGGCGGCGCTCAACGCGGTGCAAATCGCTGAAGAGTTGCTGAAGCTCTGACTTCGCCGGGGGTGCTCCCGGGGCCGGCCGGCTCCAGTTAGTCGTTATCTAGGCCGTTGAAACCGCCAAGAAAACCGCAGAGACGTGATGAACGAAGAGGGAAACGGCTGCTTGCAATCCCGCCAACCAGCCACCATTCAGTGAACAAGAGCCAGCCTGTCCAGGCGCTATCTTCTCTGCGTCCTTCGCGTCTCTACGATTCAGTGGATGGTTTTTCGCCTGCATAGTTACGGTTTAGTTAGAGCCTGTTTGAAAAAGCCAGCGTGGTAGGGCGAGGCTCCTGCCGAGCCTCAACGGTAGTGGACCAAGGATGGTCCCCTCAGGCCACGGCGGCCTCCGACTGAAACCAAGCGTTCGGGTGCGATGGCTTGGCGCTCGGCGCAAACAACTCCACTTCGCGTAACTCGCCTTGTTGCTCCCGTGCCCACCCGAGCGTGTTCACCAGCCCGTTCGTGGCGCGCGCGGCGGCGAGCGCCCGCTCTTCCTGGTGTAGGAACAAGACGAGCCGCAAGGGATGCCGCCGCACCGCATGGAGACGCACCAAGACGCGCCATAGCCGACAGAGGTCGCGGTAACTGGTTTCATCCAACTGTTGCGCAGGATCGTCCATAACTAAGAAGCGGCCCCGGAACCGCCCGTGAGTGAGATAGCGCGTAAAGAACCAGCCGAGTCCCAGCAAGTGCGTCTCCGCCTGGTTCAAGATATAGCGAGCGAGGCGATTTCCCAGCCGGACACTCGCTTGCCGCTGACCCCGCTTGACCACTACCTCGAAGACTGGGCGTGCCGGTAAGAGCCAGGGTGCCGAGGTTAGGTTCATCGTAAGTTCCATCCAAAGGCGTTCCAGTGTCGCCGGCAGGTGTTCGGCCACCACCTTGCCGAGTTTCTTTCGGAAGGTCGCCTGCACGGGTTTCCAGTGGTCTTGATCGTAAAAACTGTCCCGCGCTTCCGTGGTCTGTTTGGTTAGTGTGAGGAGGATGCGCTGAGCCTCGTCGCGGGCATTCGCTTCGCCCGCCAACGAAGGCGGGCTTTGCAGGGTTCGTAACCAGTGCAACAGCCGGCTGCGCAGCGCGGGGTCGCAGAGTTGCGATTCGAGAGTTGGCGGGGTGCTCGCCAATAGCCAGCCCAGCGCCGCTAGTAGTGTGGCCTGCCGCTCTTTGGCCAGCGGGCAAGGTGTCTCTCCCCGCTCTTGCAAGCTCCGCTGGAGCGCTTTCGCCTTCTCCTCCAGCGCCCGGTAATCGCGGAGCAGGTGCTCGCGCGCCGCCGCTACTTCGTCGCGCAGTTGGCCAACAACCTTCGCTACTCCACCTAGCTCAGGATGAGCCGCGCCACAGGTGGGACACTTACTCGGCTCGCTCGCCCCCAACCCTTGGGCCAGGAGCTTCATAACTTGATCCAGATGGTCCAGATGTTGGCGGGTCACCTGGCCATCCTTCATAGCTTTCTGCTGGGTGGCCTGGACTTCGGCGAGTTGCCGGCGGAGCGCTTCCACTTCGCTCGTGGGCGGCGCCTTTGGCTGACTCTGCAGCGGGCGGCGTTCGAGCCATTCACCCCAGACACTCAAGTCGCGGAGCGTTTCCTCGAAGTGTTCGCGGAGGGGTGCCAACCTATCGTCGAGCCGCTCCAGCAGTGCGCGGGTTCGCACGGTGAGCCGATTACTCTGCGTGATCCAATCCTCCAATGCGAAGACGGCTTCCGACTCCGGGCTGCGAGCTAACTGGTCAGCTAACTTACTACGTTCCGCGGGGTCGCTCCACTGCCTCCAATCGGCCCGCAAAGTCCCAAACTCATTCGCCATTTGCGGAAGCTCTGCGAGTTGGTCCAACCAGGTGAGCAATGCCGCGGAAGGCGGCGGCAACTCACGTTCGATAAGTTGCTCGGCAATGCGGCTGAGGGCCGTCTCGACTTTGGTGATGGCGGCCGGGAGACCCAGGCCGCGCAGGAACGTCTGCCGGCGCTGCGTGGCCTGCTCGACGCATTCTTCCACATAGGCCTCCAACTTCTCGGCAAAGCCCGAGTAACCCGCAAGCACCCGGATCGCCAGTTCGTCCGCCGACAGATCCAGGAACTCCCGACTCGTCTCTTGGGCGAGTAAGTTACCGCTGAATTCCAGCGCCACGCGGTCGGCCTCCTCCCGGGTCTCGACGAGCCTTAGTGAAGCCGCCTCTTCCCCATTAAGAGCAATCCGCGGGGAACGGTCGGGGCTAGTCAACGACGCTAGGTATTCCCCGGAGTAAAGCCGGCCGCGGTCTCTGGCGGCCAGGTCGCGCTCGCCGAGAAATTTCTGGTGCCGCGCGGAAGAGTGATAGAGGCCCAGACAGAGCGCCTCAAACAAGCTCGTCTTACCCGTGCCGTTGGGACCGAAAATCACGCGACACGAAACGGGTGCCAGCCCGAAGTGTAAACGAAGGTGGCCCAGATTCCGGAAGTCCCGCACTTCCAGACTGCTTAGTTCGCGGGGAGCGTCCGGCTCGCTCTCCGGGGCCGTAAGCACCACCTCCCCGACTTGGTCTTGGACTAACTCGGCGCGTCGCCGCTGCTCCGGGTCAGTGAACGGTTCGGGGAAATTCTCCAGTTCCCGCAACACCGCATAGTCGGCGCTCAGCCACTTAGCCGTTTCGCCCGGGCCAGTCTGCGCCAAAACCCGGCGCGCGGTGAGTAACAGGCGCGGCAATCCGTGCTCCAGCAGCCGCGCTTCAAGCTCTCCTGCCAGATAGAACACCGCATCGAACACTAACTCCTCGGCGAAGCCGGTGTGCTGTCTGAGCTGGACGATCTGAGCTTCCCAACTATCACGGTCGGACTCCTCCACCAACCAATGAATCGCCACCTGCCAGGCACCGAATTCGTCCGGCGGCGGAATAGGTGGATGGATTGTATGCAAGCTGGATTGCAGACTCGCCGCCGCGCTGGCCTGCGCCGACACCTCGCAGCCTTTGACATAGGGAATCACGAAGAGGACTAAGCCTAACTCCGAATCGAGCAGCACCCCAGCGGCAGCCTTCGCGGAAGCGTCGGCCGGCGAGCGCAAGTCATCCGCCCGCACACAACGCCAGACCGGCGCGCCGTTCGCGGCGGAGTAACCGTCGAGCAATGTCTGGCCAAGTTCCGTCTGGTAGCGCACGGCCAAGTGGGCACGAACCGTCGTAAGTACTGAAGGCATAGTTTTGATAGTTGAACTAAGTTCAGAGTAGGGATGTGCGGCGAGAGGTCAAGCGGGAGGCGGGGATGACGCGCCAAAGCCTTGAAGCAAGTGCGATTTTTCCATGAAAGAGTAAAGAGAGAGCGAAAGGTGCGTCCCTGTGGGCCACAGACTAAGCCGTAACTATTCAGAGGCAACCACGAAATACACGAAAGGAAAAAGCGGCCAAACCGGAAGGCGAAGCCAAGTTGCCTTTACCACCTTTCAGTCACCATTCAGTGACCAGTTCTCAGCCCGGCAATCATACACCGCCGCCTCTATTTTTCGTGTGTTTCGTGTATTTCGTGGTTCCGTCCTCTGCATGGATACGGCTAAGCCGTAACTATTCATCGGAAACCACGAAATAACTGAAGCCAGGCCGTAGGCCGAACCCAGATCACCTGCTTCACATTCCAGTTACCGTCCAGTGACGGATTCTCCTCCTCAAGAATACGCGGCACCGCCGTTCTTTTCGTGTATTCCGTGGTTCTTTCTTCTGCATAGATACGGCTAAGTGCAGCCATTCCGCATGACCAATCCCAAGCGCACCTTTCAAGTGAAGCGTAACCCGAGGCTCCGCGGCAGCAGCGGCGCTATGCCCCGCTGGCCCAACGGCTGGGCTTGGTCCGCGAGTTCGACTAGCGTTCACACTTGCTCAAAGTCCACCGGCCCGATCATGAGAGCGCTCAGGGGCTTCAACGTCGTCGATAACCTCTTGGCTGGCGGCCTCTGCCACGGCGAGGTCAGTCCGAGGCGAGCATCCGCGCTCCCATCTTATGGATGCGGCGCAGCAGGAAATCCAAAAGGAAAACCCTTTCCCCGCCTTTGTCACCACTGAAACTGGAAACACCGTCTGCTGCGGTCGGTCTGCTCCGCGGTGCGGTGGCACCGGCGCTACTTGAGCCAGGGGGCGATCTTTTCGCCGGCCCACAGGGCCGCAACAAGCTGTCGCTCGCGCACGACGGCGGCGCGGTTGCCGTTGACCAACACCTCCGCCGCCAGCGGCCGACCGTTATAGGTCGAGGACATGGCCGACCCGTAGGCGCCGGCGCTCAGGAGGGCCAGGTATTCGCCTTCTTCCACGCGCGGCAAGATGCGGTCCTTGCAGAAGCAGTCGCTCGACTCGCAGATCGGCCCCACCACATCCGTCGCCAGACTTTGGGAGCGACGCCGGACGACAGGCACTATCTCGTGGTAAGCCTCGTAGAAGGCCGGGCGGATGAGGTCGTTCATCGCGGCGTCCACGATGACGAAGTTCTTCTTCCCGGTGCGTTTCACGTATTCGACGCGCGTCACGAGAATGCCCGCGTTGCCGACGATGAAACGGCCCGGCTCAAGGAGGAGGCGCAGCCCGAGCGGTTTCACCAGCGGCAGGAGGCGGGCGGCATAACGCTGCGAGGTGAGGATGTCCGCCGCCGCGGCGGTTTCCCACCACTTGGCCGCGCCGCTTTCGAGGGCGGGTTGATAGACGATGCCCAAGCCGCCGCCCGCGCTGAAGAACTCGATTCCGTGGCGGTCTTTGAGCCGGAGTGCCAGTGGCGCCAGGCGTGCCACCGCTTGCTCGAACGGCTCCACGGTGGTGATCTGCGAGCCGATGTGCATCTGGAGGCCGCGCAGACGCAGGTGCTTGAGCCGGCTGGCCCGCTCATAGACGCCTTCGACTTTCTCGCAGGCGATGCCGAATTTATTCTCGTAGGTGCCGGTCGTGATCTTGGCATGGGTGCCGGCGGCCACGTCGGGATTGGCGCGCACGGCGACCGGCGCGGTCTTCTTCAGGCGGGCGGCCACGCGGTTGAGGCGCGCCAGCTCGGGCTCGCTCTCGACGTTGAAGCAATAAATCCCCCGTTGAAGGGCGAACGTGATTTCTTCCTCGGTCTTGCCGACGCCGGCGAAGACGCATTTGCCCGGCTCGCCGCCCGCCGCGATGACGCGCTGGAGTTCGCCGCCGCTGACGATGTCGAAGCCGCTGCCCAGGCCGGCAAGCGTGCGCAAGATGGCGAGGTTGGCGTTGGCCTTGACGGAGTAGCAAATCAGGTGCTCGACCGGCGCAAAGGCGGTGTCCAGCTTCTTGAAATGGTGGCTCAACGTGGACTGCGAGTAGATGTAGAGCGGAGTGCCGTGCTTGCGCGCCAAGGCCTCCACGGAAACGCCTTCGCAGTGCAGTTTGGTGGCGACGCAGGAAAAGTAGTGCATGGCAAAGGGGGACGGTGCGGATTGGGATTGGCAAAAAAACCGCCGGGCAAAACCCGGCGGTTGGAGCCAGCGGGGTGTGGGCTACGGGTTGGCCAGGATGCGGGCGCGTTCCAGATGATACTGTTCGGGCGTGATCAGGTCGGCTTTGTAGCGCTGGAGCAACTCGTCCAGTTTCAACTTCTGGGCCGCGGTGAGGGGCAACGGCGGAAGCTCCACCGTAGAGAATTTGGCTGGGGTTCGACTCGCCTGGGCGGCGGCGGCAGCTTGCTTCTCCGCATCAATTTTGGCCTGTTTATCGGCCTCGGCTTTGGCGGTTTTTTCTGCGGCCAAACGGCTCTTCTCAGCTTGCTTGGCACTCACTTCCGCTTCGGCCCGAACCTTGGCATCCAGCTCCGCCTTTTTCTTGGCGGCGACGCGGGCTTCTTCCTGGCTCTTCTTGAGGGCCTTCTCGTCGGCGAGCCGTTGTTCCGCAGCGATGCGAACCGCTTCCGCATCGGTCTTCTTGCGCGCCTCCTCGGCGAGGGCTCTGCTCGCCGCTTCGCGCGTGCGGTTATCCAACTCGATCTGGGCCTGCTCCTGCGCCGTCTTCTGTAGTTCGGCGTCTTTCAGGCGCTTGGCCTCGGCCTGCTTCTGCGCAGCTTCGGCCTCGATCCGGGCCTGCTCCTGGCCTTGCTTTTGTGTCTCGGCGTCCTTCAGGCGCTTGGCCTCGGCCAGCTTGGCGGCTTCCGCTACTTGCTTGGCCTCGGCTTGCTTCTGCGCAGCTTCGGCTTCGATCCGGGCCTGCTCTTGGGCTTGCTTTTGTATCTCGGCGTCCTTCAGGCGCTTGGCCTCAGCCAGCTTGGCGGCTTCCGCTACTTGCTTGGCCTCGGCCTGCTTCTGCGCAGCTTCGGCTTCGATCCGGGCCTGCTCCTGGGCTTGCTTTTGCGTCTCGGCGTCCTTCAGGCGCTTGGCCTCGGCCAGCTTGGCGGCTTCTGCCGCTTGCTTGGCCTCGGCCTGCTTCCGCGCAGCCTCGGCTTTGATCTGGGCCTGCTCTTGCGCTGTCTCCTGCAGTTTGGCGTCTTTCAGGCGCTTGGCCTCGGCCTGCTCCTGCGCTGCCTTCTGTAGTTCGGCGTCTTTCAGGCGCTTGGCCTTGGCCTGCTCCTGCGCCGTCTTCTGTAGTTCGGCGTCTTTCAGACGCTTGGCCTCGGCCAGCTCCTGCGCTGTCTTCTGTAGTTCGGCGTCCTTCAGGCGCTTGGCCTCGGCCAGCTTGGCAGCTTCCACCGCTTGCCGGTCCTCGGCCTGCTTCACGGGTGCCACCGCGATCCCCTCAGCTTGGCTGACGGCTGCGCGCACCTGCTGGCGTGCCTGCTCAATTGCGGCGAAGTCCGCCGCAGGTGGCACTTCACCGAATTTGGGGCCTCGCGCTTTGGAGCCGCGCGCTTGGGCGACCTCGGTTTCCGCGATGGTGCGCCGCAGTTGAGCGCGCATCTGTTCAAAGGAGCCAGCCGCGCCCGTGCCTGTGGTGACCGGCTTGCCCGATTCGGTGTCTTGCACGACTTGGCGGACTTGCTGGCGAGCTTTCTCGATGGCCGCCGCATCGGCGACCGGTGGGGCGGGGACTGCCGAAGGCGGAGCGACCGTCCGCGTGGCCGCGGGCCCGGCTTCCTGCTGGGCCACCGCCCGGCGAACCGCTTCGCGGGCCTTGGCCTGTTCTGGAGTTTCGTCAGCCGCCGTGACCCACCGGACCAAACCGGTGGCGACCAGGCAGAAAGTTGAAATGAGCTTGGCAATGCGCATGGGTTCTTTGGTTAGCTTAAAATCGGCGTTCTGGCAATAGATTTTCCGCTGAGCAAGCAGTTGCGGGTGTCTGCCCGATTCGCCCGGCCACCGGTTTCCGGGGCTGCGCTGGGGGAGAAACGGGAGAAAAGACGGCGGATCTGAGCCGTATCCATGCGGACGGTGGTAGGGGGAGGCTCCCGCCGAGCCGCGCCCGATGCGGGTTCCAGCGTTCTTTTCTTCTTCTGCCGCCGGTCGCTGAAAAGGGAGGTCAGAATGGTCAGAATGGGTGGTGGCCAGACGCCCAGTCCGCAATCCCAGCGCGGCTCGGCAGGAGCCTCGCCTTACCGGCTATTGAACAGATACCGCTGAGCCGGGCGCGCTGAGCGATTGGCGGGAGTGGCGTGGGCGAGACGTCCTTGCCGGATGAAGTTCTCGCTCCTGCCTGGCAAACGCCGCCCCGCCCCGATTATCCCAGATTGTAGTTCAACCACGGGCCAAGCCAGCGCTCGGCTTCGGCGACGGAAATGGATTTGCGGCTGGCGTATTCTTCGATCTGGTCGCGGCCCAGTTTTCCGACGGCGAAGTATTTGGACTCGGGATGGGCGAAGTAGAGTCCGCTGACGCTGCTGCCGGGCCACATGGCGAAACTCTCGGTGAGCTTCATGCCGGTGTGGCGCTCCACGTTGAGCAGTTGCCAGAGCGTGCGCTTCTCGGTGTGGTCGGGGCAGGCCGGATAGCCGGCGGCGGGGCGGATGCCACGATAGTCCTCAGCGAGGATCTGCTCGGTGGTGAACTTTTCGGTTCGACCATAGCCCCAGGCGGTGCGGACGCGCTGGTGCAGAAACTCGGCGAAGGCTTCCGCCAGTCGGTCGGCCAACGCTTCAGCCATGATAGCGTTGTAGTCGTCGTGGTCGGCGCGGAAGCGTTTTACGAGTTCGTCGAGGCCGTGGCCGGTGGTGACGGCAAAAGCACCGATGAAGTCCGAAGTCCGAGGCCCTAAGTCCGAAGTAGCCGGCTTGGGCGCGATGAAGTCGGCGAGGCACCAGTTTGGGGTGCGGTCGTCCTTAACGACTTGCTGGCGGAGGAAATGGAAGCGAGTCAGCACCTGCGAGCGCGAGGCGTCGGTGTAGAGTTCCACGTCGTCACCGACGCGGTTGGCCGGGAAGAAGCCGTGAACGGCGCGGGCTTGCAGCAGCTTGTTGGTGACGATTTCATCCAGCAAGCGCTGGGCGTCGGCGAAGAGCTTGCGCGCTTCCTCACCGTGTTTCTCGTGCTGGAGAATCGCCGGGTAGTGGCCCCGCAGTTCCCAAGTGTGGAAGAACGGCGTCCAGTCAATGAAGGGAACCAAGTCGGCCAGTGAAAGCGCGGAGTGCGGAGCGCGGAGTGCGGAATTGCCAGCGTCAGCACCAGAATCCAGCACGCGCATGCCGGTGAACTCTGGTTGCGGCAAATCGCCGAAGGTGAGCTTCGGCGCGTGGGCGCGGGCTTCCGACAGCGGAAGCAGCTTCACGGCGGAGCCGGCGTGCTGCGATCGGAGTTGCTCATATTCGGCGCGCACCTTCTCCACGAACGCAGGCTTCTGCTCGGCGCTGAGCAAGGCGCTCACGACAGGCACGGCGCGACTGGCGTCGAGGACGTGGATGACGGGCTGGCTGTAGCCGGGGACGATCTTGACGGCAGTGTGCGGCTTGCTGGTGGTCGCGCCGCCGATGAGCAGCGGAATCTTGAGTCCCTCCCGCTCCATTTCGCGGGCGACGTGCGCCATCTCGTCGAGCGACGGCGTGATGAGTCCGCTCAGGCCGATAATGTCCACGGCGTGGTCGCGGGCGGCCTGCAGAATCTTCTCGCACGGCACCATGACGCCAAGGTCAATCACCTCGTAGTTGTTACAGCCGAGCACGACGCCGACGATGTTCTTGCCGATGTCGTGAACGTCCCCTTTGACGGTGGCCATGAGCTCCTTGCCCTGCGCTTGGACCGTCTGGCCGGCGGCGCGGGCCGCGGCTTTCTCGGCTTCCATGAAGGGCGTCAGG
>CAINDV010000670.1 GCA_903847485.1 uncultured Verrucomicrobiota bacterium | reverse complement strand
TTCCGATTCGACTGGGGGCAAGGCCAAAAGCATGGAGGCAAGGTCTGGCTGCGCCTGGAAAAAGTCAGTCAAATCTCATCGTGCCCCTGCCCGCGATCTCCACACGCTCTCAGATGAAGCAACCCTTCAGCCACCACGCCATAGAATTTGGGCTGTCGGTCTGGGGCCAGTGCCGGCCGGGGCGGGGAGTGAGGACACCATTCAAACGACTCCAACCGCGAACGTCAGTGCGACCGGTCACACCTGTGGATCCCTTTCCTGCGGCCTGCATGCCCAGCGGTTCAACTACCTCTTTCACGACGGGCATGTGGGGACACACAAGACCACGGAAACCGTCGGAAGCGGCACGACCGCCAACCCAAAAGGCATGTGGACCATGACTGCCGGGGACTAACACCGGGCCACAGCGTTCCTAAAGGGGTCAGTCCTCCTCAATATTGACACAACTCGGTAGGCTTGAAGGAGCCAGTCACATTCTGCGCCAGCCAATTCCAGCCCGTCAGGGCGAAAGAGAATGGCCCAGTTTCAACGCTGGGAGCCAACGCCGGAGTGGAATCGAGTCCCGCCAGGGACGACAGACACGGCCCCCAACCGCTGAGCGTCAAGAAAGCAAATTCCTATCAGTTGGCATGGCGAACGATGGAACTCGAAATGGTGTTCTCCTATTGGACTACGGCTCCGACTTACGGAGCCTAAAGAAGCGTGGTGAGTCAATGCTGGCGGTGGGGACCACGAAGTTAGTGCCCACCACTGTCGGAGTCTCGCCTAACCGTGCCCACGGGCCGGAGAACGGAAGGTTCGTGACAGATTCCAAGAAGAAGCCGGTCGCGTTGGTGGGCCAGCTCAGTGTCAATGGATTCCCCGGCGCGATGCGGAGAACTGGCATCAGAACCAGGGTCGCGGTAAGGCCGGTCGAGTCGCCGAGATTGCCCCGATACCCGCTGCCGTAGCCGACGGCGAAATCCACCGTGTCCCCCGCATTGAGTGGCACGATGAGGTCGAAGCTCCTCTCTGTGAATTGGCCGATGACCAGCTCATTGAAAAGGCGGTTGGTGGAGTTATGCAGCACATGCACGTCGGTTCGGGTGGCTGGCACGTCGGAGAAACCGGCCTCCAGCCCCAGGAACTTGCCACTGAGGCGATGCGGACCCGACTCAGGCGCCAAGAACCTGGCTGCGGCATAAGTGCCGGTCGCACCGGGAATCAGGTCCACGGTTTCGCCGGGCACCTGAAACTGTCCGGAGCCGAAACTAAGCCAGTTGGTGGTCGTATTGAACGCGATTATGGGGTAATCGGCGGGGAACGCGGCTTGGGAATACCGGTAGGCATTCATAGTGTAGTAACCGGTGCGGGCATTGACCGGTTGAAACGGCGTGAAGCTGCCACCAAGGGTCGGAGTGGATCCATAAATCCACCGCGCGTGGTTGTTGGTGGGCCAGGCGGTGGCACCGTCCAGAGCGCGGAAGGTTTCACCGGTGGCCGCGCTGCTCCCGCCCGCAAGGATAGCCAACCCCAACGCCACAAACAACTTCGTATCCCTAAGCGCCTGTTTGAAAACTCGCCCGGTGTTGGCACCGGGCCTACAGGTGACCGTGTCTTCAACCGGAACTTGTACGCCGCGTGCCCTCACGCGGCGGTTCGGAAGGTTTTTCAAACAGGCCCTAAGCCCTAACTTTGCAGACATAAACGACGCCGAAGGCGTGGCCGGCGGCGTAGGACAGGCGTCGCGCCTGTCTCCATCTCCATCCCCTTGCCTCACTAAAAGGTGACTGTTCACGGCTAGCAGACTCCGCCCGGAAAAGCCGTTCCAGACGACGTCAGAGACAGGCGCGACGCCTGTCCTACTGCATGGATACGGCTAAGCGGCGCTGGCTTTCCCGTCGCTCCGCGGACAGCAGAGTAGAGTAATTGGGCGGCTTTCATAACTTCGCTCCTGGCTTCAGATTCTATTGGCTCCGCACCAGGTAGAAGCCGGCGGGCGAACTTATCTGCCAAGGGTCACTCCAGTTAGTTGGGAAGGCCCCGCCGATTAGCCGGTCGCGGATCGTCCAGCCACCGGTCGCAGGCAGCACCGGCGTGTATTCAATCCAATGCCACGCACTGGGCGTAGGGTTGACTAAGCGAAGCTGGAATCGGTTGTCCGTCGCGCCGATAACTTGCAAGCGCACAGGCTTAGGCACGAGCCGGTCAGCCTGGAGACGGAAGTTATCGAAGACCACGGAGGTTGCGTCGCGGGTGCCATTGTTTTGCAGGGTGAATGCCAGGTAAGTGAGTGAGTTGGTGTTATAGGAGCCAGTGTGCAGAGCCGTGCCGTTGAAGTAAGCTGTCACGGTGCTACCGACACGCTGGACCCGGAAGGTGCCATTAGTGGCCGTGGTCGCGACGGTGCCGGTCCAAGCGGAAGGTGGGGCACGCCAGATGTGCGCGTTGTGGCCGTTGCCCGTTTCATCGCTCCGCACCACGCAAATGTATTGGCCTCCAAAGCCCGTGTTGAGTTGGAGCTGATTGCCGGGCGAGCCGTCCACGCGGTTGATGCTGGCGTTCCGAAAGCCCACGCTGGCGTCAAAGTTACCTTGGATCTCTCGCGTAAAGGCTAGTTCGATGTAATGGATGTTATAGTTGCCACCGACGGGGCGACTAAGGCGAATTTCACCGTTGGTGCTGGCAAGGGAATACAGTGAGTCGTTGCTGCTTACCAACCAAAGGTTAGCGTTCACGCCGGTACTGAAGTCATCGGTGAAATCCACCGGCGGCTGGCCGCTGCCACTAAGGAACTGCCAGGGCTCCAGCACCACGTTGGAGATACGGAACTCATCAAGATAGCCGGTGAACTGCTCCCCGCCCCGGCCGGAGATAGTCCAGACCGTATCAGTGGGAAGGACCGGCGTATCCACCACTTCGCTCTGGAGCGAGCCATTCAGGAACATGCGACAGGTATGGGTGCCATTGGTGTTGACCTTGCGGGTGAAGGCGACATGGCACCAAGTGTCATACGGATAACCTACTCCGCCGCCGCCGATGTAGTGCGGCGCGCCGCCCGGTTCGCGGTAGTCAATGTAGAGTCGCCCCTGCCAGAACTCCATGTTGAAGCGGTTTCCGTCGGTGGAGTCGCGCCGCGTCCATAACATAGATTTGGGGTATTGGTTGGGCGCCTTGAGATAGAACTCAATCGTCGCGTCGATGTTGGAGTTCACCAGAAACGGCGTGTCGAAGCGGAGCGACTGCCCGCCGCTGAACTGGAGGCACAAGCGATTAGTAGCTCCAGTCAGGGGAATGGCGGCGACCGGAACATTGGTGCGATAGACCGGATTGCCGGCAGGCGTGCCGGGCACTGCGCCGGCACTGTCGAGGATGCTATTCGCGGCCGTGGCCGCGGCGTCCGCCGCCCCTTCTTCAAAACGATACCAAGCAACCGTGCCAGGCGGCAGCGGGTTATTAGTCCATTGGGCCGTGGCGGTTTGCGCCAGTAGCGTGAGGCTGGCGATGGAGATAGTGACGAGGCTGAGGTTCAGCCGGGAGTATGTTGTATTCATATTCTGGAGTTGGATTGAGTTGGATTGAGTTGGACTAACCTTGATTCACCTTGATTTGCCTTGCAAGGAAACCAGCAGGCGATGTGCCGGGCAAGAACCGTTGCGGCGCACCTGCCGTGGTAGGGCGAGGCTCCTGCCGAGCCTCAACGGCCGCGACAGGCGATAGTTCTGACCGGCTCGGCAGGAGCCTCGCCCTACCGCTGGATGACTTTTCCAACACGCTCACAGGCGCAATTCGTTCTGCCCGGACGCACGTTTCGCCGCCGGAGCCTTCTTGAAAGTTTCGTCCAACGACGCCGCGCTCGCGGGGCGTTCAAGACCTTTGCCTTCCAAAAGTTCCTTCACCGTGCGGAGTTGAAGGCGCGGGTATTTCTGTTGGTTCGTCTTGTGTTGGTAGAATCCGGCACTGGCGGCCTCAGTCTCCATCGGGCCGGTGGCGGGTTGGAGGGAAATCAGGACGCCGATGGCCGCCTTCTCGCGGTCCAGCACGCCGCGCAAATCCCGCACGTCCTTCACGCCGGTCTTGCCGCCTTTTACCTGGATGACGATCTGCTCCGGCTTGGCGGCGCGTGGGTCGTCGCGGAAAAGGATCTTGCCGTCAATGCCGTGGTCCGCGCCTTTCTTCTGCTCGACGGGTCGCGCGCCGACGAGACCCAGCGCCCACCATTGGAACTGGTATTTGTCCTCTTCGGCCAGCGTGGCGGCTTCGTTGGCCGTGGTCGGTTCGCCGATGATGCGGACGAGGGAATCGCGTAGGACAGGCGTCGCGCCTGTCTCTGAAATAGCTGTTTCAGAAATATTGGAGACAGGCGCGACGCCTGTCCTACGTTGCAGCGGGCCGCTCACGAATTTCAGCCGGCTGCCGTAGGTGTCTTGCAGGCGGTTCTTGATGAGGGAAATGGCCAGTTGCGTCACGTCTATGCCGATCCAGTCGCGGCCGAGTTTCTCGGCGGCGTCAATCGTCGTGCCGCAGCCGCAGAACGGGTCCAGCACCACGTCGCCGGGATTGCTGCTGGCTTGGATGATCCGCTCCAGCAACGCCACCGGCTTTTGCGCTGGGTAACCAAGCCGCTCGGTTGACGTGTTTCTTATGCGATCGATGTCCGTCCAATTCGTTGTCACCGGCTTTCCCTTCGTTTCATCCAAGTAGGTTTTCAAACCGTCCAGACGGGGCTTCCCGTCCTGCCGCAGAAGGATTTTGCCTGCCGCATACCACTTCTCCAATTGCTCCAGCGACGCGCCCCAAGAACGATTTGGCGGTGGCTTCACACCACGCCACTCAAACTGTCGAGATTTTGTTACGGTTGAAAAAGTCAAATCACGCCCGGTGTAGAGCCGTCCGTTTTCATCCGGCTTGTATCGCTTCATTTGGGCTTCGCCATACTCCGTGAACTGGTCATTGAAGATGAATTGTTCCGTTCGGGAATAGTACAGGATCACGTCGTTTGAGCGGACATACCCCTTTGTGCGCATGTTGTGGGCGTTGGTTCGCTGCCACACAATTTCATTCTGGAAATTGTCTTTCCCCAGCACCGCATCGCACAGCAGCTTGAGGTAATGGGAAGCGGTGGGGTCGCAGTGGAGGTAGAGCGAGCCGGTGGGTTTGAGGACGCGGCGCAGTTCGACGAGGCGCGGGGCCATCATGGTGAGATAGGCCATCATGTCGTTGCCGCCGAGGAAGGTGTAGAACGCCTGCATCACGTCGGAGACCTTGCCGGGCTGCTCGGTGACGGCGTCGTAGGCGCGCTTGGTCTCGATGTCCCAATGCCAGGTGTCCTCGAAGGCGCGAATCTGGCTGGCGGCGTCGGTGCCGTCCTTCTCGTGGAAGAAGGCGTTGTAGTTCTGGGCGGAGTTGAACGGCGGGTCCAGATACACCAAGTCCACCGACTCATCCTTCAGGTAACGCCGGAGGATGTCGAGGTTGTCGCCGTAGTAAAGACTACCCATGTGCTAAGGATAGCGCCCCGGTCGCGTGGAAAGCAACCGCAGAGCGCGAAGGGACCGCTATTCCAGCATCCCCAAGTTGTCGGTGTCAAAGAACGCCGGGTGAAGGCACCCGGCCTACAACCGCGAGCGCACGCCGCTGTCGGCCCGGGTCCCTCACCGGGCGTTCTTTGACACCGACAACTTGGGGATGCACTGCCGCCCTACTAGAGTACGGATACGCGCTTAGCTCCACCACAAGCTCGGGATCCAGTTATAGCCCACGACCGTTCTGCTGGCGTTGATGCCGGCGACCTCGCCGCGCGTCGAGTCCGGCAGCCAGGGAAGCCGGGTGACTACGCCGGTCTGCCAGAGGAACGGACGGCTATTTTCATCTTCAATCCAGCCGGCCACCTGCCCGGAGTCGTTGACCGGGGCGACCGTCACGGCGGCAGGACACCGCCCTTTTCTCTCATCTCGCCCGCTGGCGGAGCCGTTCAGATGAGAGTGCAAACCCGCTTGGCTGTGGGATTGTCTTGGCCTGCCAGTCGCTTTCCAATAGGCTGAGTGCGCTATGCAAAATTCCGCTACTCTGCCGCCCCGCCGCACTTTCTCGAAGGTGCTTCCCGAACTCTGCGCCTTAGTGACCGCGCTGCTCTTGAGCGGTTGCGATAAAGGCCCGGAAGCGCCACCACCGCCAATGCCTGTGCCCGCGACGAATGCCAATCCGACTGCCTCTGCGCCGGTGGCTGCGGCTGATTTACAAAAGCTCATCGGCCGCTGGCTCCGACCGGACGGCGGTTACATTTTGGAGTTCAAGAGCGTCACGCCCGAGGGCAAACTGACTGCGTCTTACCTGAACCCGAAGCCCATCAACATCGCCCAGGCCGAGGCGCGCAAGGAAGCCGGGGCGGTGAAGGTGTTTGTGGAATTGCGCGATCAAAACTACCCCGGCTGCACTTACACGCTAACCTATGACCCCGAACATGACGTGCTCGCTGGGGAGTATTTCCAAGCCATGATGGGACAGAAATTTGACGTCGGCTTCGAGCGGATGAAGCCGGACCAACCGTAGCCGTGGCGAAAGACCAGGCGACCGCGACCGCTTGGTTGTAACCATGTAGTCGGTGGTAGGGCGAGGCTCCTGCCGAGCCGCACCGCAGACCTCGTTTCTCAGTGACTGGCCGCTGCGGAGGAGAAAGATGGCGGCCCCGGCGGCGGTCGCGGCTCGGCAGGAGCCTCGCCCTACCGGCTATTGGATGGATACGTCTCTGTCACGGCACGGGCGGTGGCTGCGGGATCTTCTTCTTCACTTCCTCCAGCAATTTGCGGTAGGCGCTCGCCCGGGTTTTATACACGGGCCGTTTCTCCTCGAAAAAACCCTGCCCCGAGTCGCTGACGACATAGGCGTCACAGTGCAGCGTGAAATCACCCGCGCCGCTGTCCTCTATGTAGAGTTGGACGCGATCCTCGATGGGCGGGTCAATGCCTGGCCAACCGCCAAACAGGATGGTGCTGCCGGTGCTGGCGCGCTTGGAAAAGACGATCTGCTTCGCACTGTCAAAATCCAGCGCGTAGCCTTTCTGCGCAAACACGGCGAGCGTGGCCTGCTTGACCTGTTGAAGCGAATCCGCTTTCAAGCTCACCGCCGCTAGGTCTTTCCCGCTAACACCGGTACCACCAACAGTCTGGCAGCCTGTGACCACGGTCAGCAGGGCGGCACCGCAGAGCAACAAAAGCCACCGGCAAATCTCCGGCGGCGCGGCAGGATGTGGGCAATCGGCTGGCATGTGCCGGTCAAAATAAGTGCCGCCCCGCGAAAGACAAGCGGTCTTTCGTCCGCGTTGTCCACTTGAAAGCGGCCCGGTCGGGTGCATACTTCCGGTGCCAATCAAATCCGCCGGCCACGGGCGCTGGTCGAAGTGCCGTCAGGGGCCGTTGCGGAGCACACTATGGAATGCGAAGAAGCATGGTTACGACTGAAAGCCGGAAACGAACGTTTCGTCCGCGGTTGTTCGCTGCATCCCCATCAAGCCAAGGACTGGCGCCTGGCTCTGGCGTACGGACACCGGCCCTTTGCCACGATTCTGGGTTGCAGCGACCCGACCGCCCCGCCCGAACTGCTGTTCGATCAAGGCTTTGGCGACCTGTTTGTCATCCGGGTCGCGGGCAATGTGGTGGCCCCGGATATTTTGGGGAGCATCCAATACGCCGGCGCCCACCTGGGAACGCGCCTGTTTGTGGTGTTGGGACACGATGGCTGCGGCGCGGTGCGCGCGGCGCTGGAGGAACACGCTGGCCGGTCAACCCAGGCCGGCTTCATCGCCTCCGTCGTCCATTTGATCCGGCCCGCGCTCCAGGCGTTTGCACCTACAGACGACCTCCTGAGCCAACTCGACGCGGCGGTGGAAGCGAACGTCCGCTGGTCCTTGCGGCACCTCTTGGAGATGCCCTCAGCGCGGAAAGCCCTGGAGCAGAAGCACGTCAAAATCGTAGGCGCAGTCTGTGAGACTAGGACAGGCGTGGTGCGATTCTTGGAGTAGGTTTGCCACCGACCAGGACGCCGGCAACTTTCACCAGCCAAGCCGGCAAGGCCGCGCCGGTGGCCTGACAAAGATAAACATTCTGTAATGTGCAACCAGCCCGATTGTTCATGTAGCCCTGGTCTATTGCTGGTGGAACGGCGCAGCGATTTGCGTCAGTCCAAACAAACAAACAGTAAACGAAAGTTAAAACATGAAACTGAAAATGATGGTCGGAAGTATGCTGGCAGGCCTGTTGCTGACCAGCGTGGCGACGGTGTCGCTCGCTCAAAACGGTCCCGGTTCGGGACCGAAGGGGCGTGGTTATGGCGGCCCGCCCCAGTCGCAAGAGGAACGCGCCGCACGCCAGCAAGCCTGTCCCAAGCAAAATGGCGATGGCCCGGGAGTGTGTCCCAACGGCGGGCCGGGGCGCGGTCAGGGCCAGGGCAACGGTGCCGGTTACGGCTATCGTCGCGGCCTGCGCGATGGCACCGGCCCGCGCAGCCCACGCGGCAACTGACCAAGGGCAGATCCGCATTCAACCGCCGCGAAGTAATCGCATGCCCAAACGTAGATGACCTTCGGGTGGTCCTGACCAGGCCACCCGAACTTCATTTGGTGTTACCCCTCGACGCCACGCCACGCCGTGCCTTCACGTTCTTCCGCCAAGCGCGTCAGGTTGAGCATAAAACAAGTCCAGCCCGGACGGCTTTCCTTCAAGACCAGTGTGCCCCGGTGGGCGTGGATGATTTCGCGGGCCAGGCTTAAACCCAACCCCAAGCCATCGGTGGTCCGGCTGCGCGTCTGGTCGGCGCGATAGAACCGCTCGAAGAGCCGCAATTGGTCGGCGGCGGGAATGCCCGGCCCGCTGTTACACAGAGTAAGTAATACCTGGCTATCCGCCGCCGCCAGGGCGACGCCCACGGAGCCGCCCGGCTCGTTATATTTCACGGCGTTGTTGAGTAGGTTGAGCAGCGCCATGTGTAATAGGCCCCGATCCGCCTGCACCCACAGCCCGGCTGGGACGTCCACGTCGAAACTAAGTTGGGCATCGGCAGCCAGCACGCGGGCATCTTCGATCATGGCCTCTAGGTCGGCACTTAGATTGATGGCTTCCGGCGCGAGCTTGAGTTGGCCGGCATCGGCTTGGGAAAGCAGGAGTAAGCTGCGAGTGATGCGTTTAAGCCGCTGGGTTTCTTCCAACAGGTTGCTGAAGACTTGCTGCGCCGGGGAGCCGGACTCGGCCGCTTGGAGCGCGTTTTCTAACTCACCCTGCATTACTGCCAGCGGCGTTTTCAATTCGTGCGAGGCATCGGCGCTGAAGCGTGTGGCTTGGCGAAAACTGGCTTCCAGCCGGTCCATCATGCCGTTCAGCACCGCGATGAGCCGGGCGATTTCCGGGGCGTCGGCCGCGGCGGGAATGCGTTGGTCGAGTCCGTGCGCCGTAACGCGGGCGGCCGTCTCGCTGATAAGGCGCAAGGGGCGCAAGGCACGCCCGGCCACGACCCAGCCGCCGCCGCCCACCACTAGCAACGCCATGGGCAGCGTGAGGAGAAAGACATTGCGCATCCGGCTTAGTTCGGCGCGCGTCGGTTCGTAGTTCAGGCCGACGGCAAGTTGCAACTCTTGGTTACCCATCACGCCGACACGCCAGGTAGAGTCGGCGGCCGGCACGGTGAAGAACCGGGGCAACTTAGTGAAGACTACGGGCGTCCCGCCCCGGCCCTGCCCATAGCCCCGGCCGCGGCCCCCGCCACTGCCGCCGGCCCACGGCGGGCCGGGAATGCGGGCGGGTAAGGCATTAGTTGAGCTAGATAGGTCGGGATCATCCACCAACTGACAGTCGAACTGGCCAGGGTCGAGGCCGGCGGGCCAATCCGGTGAAGCGTAGAGTTTCTGCCCCTGCGCGTCCTTGGCTAGGAGGAAGATCAGGCTTTTGTGTTCTTCGCCAAAGATGAATTCCAGTGAGGTTTTGAACCGGTCGAAGTTGGCTCCGCTGGCCAGCCAGCCGGGGTGCCGGGTGCCTAGCGAACGAATCTCCGTGTCCAGTGCCGCGAGCTTCTGGCGGGCGATCAGATACCAGGAGGCCGCGCCAAACGCCAGTAAGACTAACCCGGAGATAAGCGCGGATAGGCCGGCAATCTGGAGGCGCAAAGGCAGTGGTTTCATGGTGGTGTCTGTAGGCGGTAGCCTACCCCGCGAATGGTCTCGATCAACTTCACCGCCGCCGGGCCGTCCACCTTCTTGCGCAGGCGTTGGATGTAAACCTCGACGAGATTGGTGCCGGGATCGAAGTCATAACTCCACACCCGCTCGCAAATCTGGACGCGCGTCAGCACCCGGCCCGGCGAACGCATCAGGTATTCGAGAAGCGCGAACTCGCGCGGCGTCAACTCTATCCCCGCCCCGCCGCGCTTCACCTCGCGCGTCAGTAAGTTCACAGTAAGATCCGCGACGGCCAGGATACTCTGCGTAGCCCCGGAGGCGCGGCGAGTGATGGCGTGGAGCCGCGCGACCAATTCCTCAATGAAAAACGGCTTGGTCAGATAGTCGTCGGCGCCGAGGTTCAGCCCGTCCAGACGCTCGTTGAGTTCGCTCCGGGCCGTCAACAGTAGGACCGGCAGCGGCACCTTGCGGTCGCGCAGACTGCGGAGAATGCTCAAGCCATCGCGCCCTGGCAGCATGATGTCCAGCACCAACACGTCATAGGGGCGGGTCGTTGCCAGCGTGTAACCCTCATCGCCGCGGTGAGCGACATCCACGACACAGCCTTGCGCCTCCAGGCCCTTGCGGACGAAGGCGGCGATTTTCTTTTCATCTTCAATGACTAAGACTTTCATATTACTTGACCAGCAACTAACCCCGACCCATTGGTTTAGTTACTTCAGCCCCGAGCTGCAATCCCTCCGGCAGGACCACTAGGGACTTAGAGCCTGTTTGAAAAAGCCAGCCGTGGTAGGACGTGGGCTTCCTGCCGAGCCTCGACGGCAGCGGCCAGTATCCTACCGAACGGCTCGGCAGGAGCCGCGCCCTACCACGGCTGGCTTTTTCAAACAGTCTCTAAGGCTCCAACCGCAAAGCAGTTACCGATTTCCCGCCGCGCCGTGCAGAGAGCGGCTAGGGGAGCATGGCCGGCCACCTTTGCCACGCGGCATCTCAGCGCGGAGATACTGGCCAGCTATTGGCACCGACGCAACCCTGATTCACAAAGGCTGGTATGCGCTGGGGTCCGTTGTCGTCAGTCCTGTGGGCGGCGGCTTCCATGGTTCGACGGCAGCGACCCGGCTGAAACCGTCAGCGCCAGCGCCGAAGAATTAACAAACTGTAATCCAACAGCAGGCCGAAAGTTTATGTAACGGTGGTCTATTGCTATCGGAACGGCGTCACGACGACGACGCTCCGAAATTAACATAAACAAACAAAGAAACGAAAGAACAGACAATGAAAAGTAACATCATGGTGGCCATCGCCACCCTTAGCATCTGCGCCGCTGGTCAGTTGACCACGCTCGCGCAGGGACAACGCGGCGTTTGCACACCCGTGCTCGCCCTCGACACCGCGGCCCGCGAGGCCCTGATCACGGCCCTGGCCGGACCCGACGGCGAATTCGCCGCCCACGCCGAATACACCGCCATCTTGGCGAAGTTCGGCACAACCGCGCAGCCTTACGCCAACATCCTGCGGGCGGAGAAGCAGCACATCGCCGCACTTCAACAGCAGTGCGTAAAATACGGCGTGGCCGTTCCCGCCGACACCTACCTGGGCACAGTGACCGCCCCGGCGACACTCCTCGAAGCCGCGCAAGTAGGCGTCTTCGCGGAAAACCTCAACGTCACCATGTATGGCACGCTCCTGACCCAGGTGGCGAAGTATCCGAGCCTCGTGCAAGTGTTCACCAACCTGCGCGCCGCCTCGCTCAACAACCATCTGCCCGCCTTTGAAGCCGCCGTAGCCAACGGTGGCACGACGCCGGGCACTGGCACCTGTACCGGCACTGGCACTGGCCCCGGCAATGGTGCCCGCCTCCGTGACGGCACCTGCGTCCAATAAGTCTGCGTGCAGCCAGCCCTGCCGCGCCGCGCGGGCCGCACCCGGCCCCCGGACGGCAGGGCTAACTGCAATCCTCAGCTTGCCCCTGTCCCAGCCCCACCATCCCTTAACCGCCGGAAAGTAACTGCCTTCCCAGGCTCAAGCCTGAATGGCGACGGCGGCCAGATGCAAAAAGATTCGCTGTCCCGGTTTCCTTGTCAGTGTGAATTTTTTGCATTCAGGGTGGAACGTAGTGCCAACTCCGAACCTCAGCCAGTGCGCAGCCTATCACCTCGGACCGCACAGTGCATCCCCAAGTTGTCGGTGAGCGACTTGGTTCCAGCGAATATCACACTTTGCAAAGTGTGGAATGGTGCAGCACCCCAATGCCGCGCCAGCGTTTCAAAACGTCTTTCAGATAAGACCCTCTCCTTCCTAGCAGGAATGGTGCGGCGCGACCTACAGTATCCTCGTTGGGGGATTAACGAATAGACCGAACCCATTCCACCGCAGGGGGTCAACCCGTATTTGGCGATCGCGGCCGCACGGGCGACGGTAACTCTTCAGTTCCTACTTCGGCCTTCGGTCTCTTCAAGTCTGCTCCTCCAGAGGCGTCACCGGGTCCGTGGCGAGCCAGCAGAAGATACCGCCGGTGTAGAGAGCGGCGGTGACGTAGAAGGCCAGGTTCCAGTTCTGGGTCCATTGCACGATGTAACCGCAGGCGATAGAGGAAACAAAGCCGCCGATATTGCCCATCATGTTCATGTTACCGAAGAGGGTGGCGACGGTTTTGCCGCCCACATCCATGCAGGCGGTCCAGGCACCGGGCATTTGGCTGTCGTTGCAGAAGGCGACCAGTGCTATGGCCACTACCGCCACGTAAGGATTGGCGATCCAGCTAATGGCCACCAACAGGGCCGCACCGCCGGCGGCGCCAGCGGCCCCGACACCCCGCCGGGCTTTCCCGACATCGCCCAAGGCACGGCCGAGGCTGGGGATGATCCAGCCGGCAAAGAGCGAGCCTAAGGCACCAACGAACAGGGGCGCGCCGGCCAACAACGCACTCTGCTTGAGGTCAAACCCGCGGACTTTGAGCAAGTAGGTGGGAAACCAGGTGATGAAAAAGTAGAACGAGTAGCTACAGGCAAAGTACTGTCCGCACAGGTACCATACCGTGCGCGAAGTGAAGAGCCTTTTCCACGGCACTTGGAAATACTCTTCCTTTGTGGGTTCGACTGGGAGCAGGGCGGCCTCGGCGGCGTTGACCTGTTTATGAGGTTCTACCAAGTTTAGCGTTGGGAAAAACACTGGGTGAAAGCCGCGTGAGCGGATGCAAGACATTCAACTTTATCAGCAACTCATGGGCTTGAGCGGGCCGTGGGAAGTGGGCCGGGGGACCTTGAACCGGGAGGCGCCGGAGATTGAAGTGGCGGTGCGTTGTCTGGAGACGGTGGGGGGCTGCCCGACCTGCGGCCAGCAGAGGCCGGGGCACGGACAGGAGGAGCGGCGCGGGCGACATTTGGATAGTTGCCAGTTCAAAACCATTGTCGTCTGTGCAGTGCCCCGGGTGCGGTGTCTGGAGCATGGCCCCCAGCAGGTGGCAGTGCCTTGGGCCGAGCGCCTCTCCCGCTTCCCCCGCCTCTTTGAACGGCGCGC
>CAINDV010000669.1 GCA_903847485.1 uncultured Verrucomicrobiota bacterium | reverse complement strand
CTCCTGCCGAGCCGTCCGATAGGATCATTGCCGCTGTCGTTGAGGCTCGGCAGAAGCCTCGCCCTACCACGCCAGGCGTTTCCATACACGCTCTAAGTTAGCGCTTATGGGGGGTGAAGGGTTCCACGCCAATTCCTTGCGTCCCTTCCAACCAAAGCTATGGGTCAGGAGTTCTGAGCCTGGTCACAACTTGGCTTCCAAACACCACACAGGCGAAACGGCCCGCCGAGACCGCCGGCGGACCGTCCGAGTCGAGTGCGAGGTCAGCGTTGCAACCGGAAGAATTGCGTCGCCCGATCGGCGGACACGGTGAGCGTCCAGCGGCCGTTCACAAGCGTCGGCGTGCCGGGCACTGGCTGCCAGACCGGACTGCCGAGGTCAGTGGTGGACTTAGGCGTGTAAGTCGCGCCAAAGGTGAGCCAGCTCAACGTGACCCGCTGGCCATCGCCGTGTTCGATCTTCAGCAGCGGTTGGGTGTCAGCCCCCGCCCCGAAGGCTTCCTGGTACATCGGCACACCGTCCATCCCCTTGCCGGTGGCTTCCTTGGTGGAGCCATCGAAGGGGTAGTAGGCGATCAGTCCTGGCTCGTTTCCCACCAGCGGCCCGGTGAAACGGTCGCGGATTTCCGTCGCGGTAAGGGCGCGGTCCCAGAGACGGAGGTCGTCGAGTTGGCCAGTGAAGTAACTGCCCATAATGCGTGTCGCGGCCGGGCCAATCATCAGGGGCTTACGACCTTGCAGCAACTGGCCGGTGGCGGTGGCGGTGGCGTTTAACTCACCGTCCACATAGAGCCGTAAGTTATCTGCTCCGGCCGCCGCATTGTAGGTGAAGGCGACATGATGCCACTCGTTGTCGTAGATTCGTGCCCCGGTGCCGTTGACCAAAAAGCCACCGTCGGTCGTGTGGATGTAAGCCTGGAACCAGCGGTCCCATGGCTCCGAACCCCAGTCGTAGCCCGACATGCCCAGCAAGATTGCGGGCCACTCGTCGGTCGTCCCCACACCGAGTTTGGCTAGAAAATCCGCGATTTTGAATTCGCCCAACTCCAGCCGCACCCAGGTTTCCACGCTGACGGCGTTGGAGACATCGAGGCTGTGGCCGGCCGGGATTTGCAGATTGTCATAGCGGAAGAGGGATTGGTCTTGCGTCAGGTAGAGCGCCTGGTTGGTGGGCCCAAAGGCCGGCGCGGTCAGGTTGAACCGACGATACCAGACGTCGGCGTCAATCCGTGGCGCGCCGCTGATGAAGCCGCGGCCGTTAAAGTGGAACACGCCGGCGCTGTCCAAGCCGACTTGCACGGGGCTGCCCATGAGGTACAAGGGCGAATACGGGAGCGAGATTTGGACCGTGTTGACCCAGCTTTGCCCGGCGGTGGTGGAAAGCCGGTAGAACTCGCCGCCCCAGAACGCATGGACGCGGCTGGGGTTAGCCGGATCAATGAGCAGTTCGGTCCGGGTAATACCGCCGACGGGTGAGTAGCCGCTCCAGCCGTAATTGAGCAGTTGGACAGAGGGCAGGAAGCTCTGGCCAGCGTCCGTGCTCCGGGCAAGATAGGCGTTGTTAAGACTGCCGAGTAAGGTTACCAAGACGTTGCTGCCTTGCGCGGCGATGAAGGAGCGGTCAAGCGTCGCGGTTTCATTGGTGGGAAGTCGGCCATAGCTCAGATTGAGCGGCTCACTGAAGGTGACGCCATCATTGGTCGAGCGACGGAAGAACAAGTAAGGACCGGCCGGCGTCAGGTTGGTGTTTTCGTTGGCATAGATGACATAGACGTTGCGGCCCGCCGTGGCCATGATCGGGGGGTCAAAGCAGTAATACCCCGTCTGGTAATCCTGAGCCTCCGCGAGGCGGGTGGCCGTGAAGTTTGTCCCGCCGTTCGTCGAGCAGGCCACGTGGGGGCTGCCCCCGGCCCAGGTTGTCGCGTTGTAACTGTCCACCCAGGTCACGCAAACCTGGTCACCAGTGCGTTTCAAATCAGCCAGCCAGACACCGCCCACCCCGGGGTTCGCCACGACATTCAGCACCCAGTTGGTGCCGTTGTCCGGCGAGTTGATGACGTAAAGATTGTAACCGGTGAGCGCATCAGTCCACTCGTAGGCCAGCGTGACCTTGCCCTGACTGGCGACGATGATAGGCTCATAAATGTATTGTTCCGTCAGCGCGCCGCCGAGATACCGAGCCGGCTCAAACGTGGCGCCGCCATCGGTCGAGCGGTAATACCAGAGCTGGGTCTGGCTCCAACTGGCACCGTCCCAGTAAGCATTGTGGCGGCAGAGGATGTGGACGTTGTCGCCGTCCACCGCAAGCCAAGTGCGGCCGGCACCATCGGAGATGCGGTTTTGCCGGTCAATGCCCACCATTTCCAGCAGCATCGTCTTGGTCTGGAACGTCTGGCCACCGTCCAGCGAGCGACGGTAGTAAAGCCGATTGGTGCGTAGGTTAGGCTCCGGCAGGGGCGGATAGACGCCCGACTGGGACACCCAGGCCACATGCACCGTCTGCCCCGCGATGGCGAGTTGGTTGCCCAGATCCTCCCACGGTTCGCCAGGCGGCTGGTCGGAGAGGTTTCGCACATGGAGCGAAGGATCGGGTTTGGGTCCGGGCGGGACGTAGGGCGTCACGTTGAGGCTGGCTTCCAGCAGGTCGAAGTTGCCGCTGGCCTCCTTGTCCACGTCAAACCGCACGATGCGTAGCGCGTCGCTGGGCAGCAGGAAGTTGGTGCTCACCACCGTGGCGTTGCTGATCGATAGGTTGTCCGGGTTGAGAAGCGGCAGGCGATTCGTCAGCCCGCCGGTGTCGGTGTAGTGCAGATAGGCGGCGATGGTGTTGCCCGCGACGGGTAGATTGCGGGTGAGCGTGAGACTGGCCTCGACAGTGGCGTAGGCCATGTTGGTGGCGTCCAGATCCTGGTTGATCACATTCCCGGTATAGCCAGAGATGTGGAGGTTCACCTGTCCCAGCGTGGCGAACAGGTTGGTAGTGGCCGCCGAAGTGACGTGCCAATGGTTCGATCCCCGGTCGAAGGAGTTATTCTGCAATAACTCGGTGGCGACCAGGGGCGTGGAAGCCGCGACGAACGCGGCGGTGGTGGCGCCCAGAAACGCTAGGCGCTGTTGGATAACTGCGTTTGTTTTCATAGGTTACGTTTGTGTTGTGACTATTCACGTTGTTTTCAGACGGGGGGACATTAAAGCCAAGCCGGCGGTACTGGTCAAGTGTTTTGCTGAAGTCTGGCTGCCGGTCTAAGAGCGTGTTTGAAAAGTCGCCCAGCGGTAGGGCGAGGCTCCTGCCGAGCCTTTCGGAACCAGCGCGCGGCTGCTGCCGTTGAGGCTCGGCAGGAGCCTCGCCTTACCACAGCAGGCATTTTCAAACTAGCTCTTAGACTGTGGCGTAACATGTGTCACTCCTTAGTTCAAGGGGTGGCGGCGCGGTAAAACCTGTTCGTGGTCGTGCCGGTGGAGGCGTCCGTAATGATGATGGGCCCGGTGTAGGTGAGGTTCGTGAAATCGGTCCAACTGCCGGCGGCCAGCGAGGGCGAGGTTTGGATGCGATAGGGCTGGCCGACGGAGGCATAGCGGAACGTGCAACTGAAGCCAGTGACCGGCGAATAGACCCAACTGTCGAACCAGCCGCCATGAACACCCACGCCAACATTCGCTTGGGCGATGTAAGGGGACAGTGTGGTCCCGGCCAGGAAGAAGTATCCGGCGACGAACAGATGCCCCGCCTCGTCAGCCGCCAGCGCAGAAACCATGTTATCCAGTCCCGAACCCAAGGCCGACCAGGCGCGACCATCCCATTTGGCGAGGTTGTCGGCCGTCACGCCGCCCGCTGCGGTGAACCCGCCCGCCGCGTAGAGATCGTCCCCGTTCACCGCCAGCGCATAGACCGCACCGTCTAGCCCCCAGCCCAAGGCCGCCCAATTGGTGCCGTCCCATTTGGCGACGTTGGTGATCCCGCCCGCTGTGGTGAAGCTTCCCCCGGCGTAGAGATCAGGCCCGTTCACCGCCAACACATCTACCTCAGAATACTGGTCGCCGAGCCCCTCGCCCAAGGCCGACCAGGCGCGGCCATCCCATTTGGCGATATTGGTTGCCGGCACCCCGCCCGCCGTGGTGAAACCTCCCCCGGCGTAGAGATCGGTCCCACTCACCGCCAGCGCTTGGATATAAGCTTGGATATAAGGCTGGGCGCTACCTCCCATTCCCTCGCCCAAGGCCGACCAGGCGGCGCCGTCCCATTTGGCGATGTTAGTGGCCGGCACCCCGCCCGCCGTGGTAAAAACTCCCCCGGCGTAGAGATTGGCCCCGTGCTTCGCCAGCGCATAGACGCCAGCATCGCCGCCACTTATCCCCCCGCCCAGGGCCGACCAAGCAGTGCCGTCCCATTTGGCGATGTTTGTGGCCGGCACCCCGCCGGCGGTGGTGAAGTTACCCCCGGCGTAGAGGTCGGTTCCGCTTACCGCCAGCTTAAAGACATAGCCCCCACCTATCCCCAAGCCCAAGGCCGACCAGACACTGCCGTCCCACCTGGCTATGCGGTTGGCCGCCACGCTACCCGCCGAGGTGAACTCGCCCCCCGCGTAGAGGTTGCTTCCGCTTACCGCCAGCGCATAGACGTAGTTGTTCATCCCCGCGCTCAAGGCCGACCAGACGCCGCAATCCCATTTGGCGATGGAGTTGGCCGCCACCCCGCCCGCCGAGGTGAAGTATCCTCCGGCGAAGAGACGGGTGCCGCTCACGGCCAGCGCGTTGACCCAAGAGTCGCCATTCAGCCACTCCATCCCCGAACCCAAGGCCGACCAAGCGCTGCCATCCCATTTGGCGATGTGGTTGACCGGCGTCCCGCCCGCCGTGGTGAAGTATCCCCCGGCGTAAAGATTAGTGCCTATTACCGCCAACGCAGCGACTCCAGAATCGAGCACGCCACCCATCCCCTCGCCCAAGGCCGACCAGGCGCTGCCGTCCCATTTGGCGATGTTGGTGGCCGACACCCCGCCCGCCGTAGTGAAATCGCCCCCGGCGTAGAGATCGTTACCACTCACCGCCAACGCATTGACGGCCCTATTCATCCCCAAGCCCAAGGCCGACCAGGCACTGCCGTCCCATTTAGCGATCCGGTTGACGGTCACCCCGCCCGCTCTCGTGAACCCTCCCCCGGCGTAAAGATTGGTCCCGCTCACCGCCAGCGCACCGACGACGTTGTTCATACCCGAGCTCAAAGGCGACCAAACGCTGCCGTCCCATCTGGCGATGCGGATGGCCGACACCCCGCCCGCCCTGGTGAACACTCCCCCAGCGTAGAGATTGGTCCCACTCACCGCCAGCGCGCTGACCCAGTTGTTCGCCCCCACGCCCAAGGGCGACCAGGCGCTGCCGTCCCATTTCGCGATGTTGGCGGCTGGCAGCCCGCCCGCCTTGCTGAACTGACCTCCGGCGTAGAGATCGGTCCCGCTCACCACCAGCGCAATGACGGCCCCGTTCATCCCCTCACCCAAGGCCGACCACGTGCTGCCATCCCATTTGGCGATGCTGCTGGCCTTCACCGTCCCGATGAAGCTGAAGGAACCGCCTACATACAGATTGCCAAGATCGTCCATCACTGTGGCGTAAACGTCGCCTTCAGTGCCCGGCAAGCCGGGATTCAGACTGACCCAGTCGGCATCACTGAAGGTCGGATCAATGCGCACGGGGTAAATGGCGTTGGCGTCCGCCACCCACACGGCTAACCGGTCGGTCGAGACCACTTCCAAGCGCGCCGTTAGTGCCTGGCCCGTGGCATCCGCCACCCGCAGCCGACTGTAAGCCAGCGCCCGCCCCGAGCCGTCTAGTGTGAGTTGGGCACCGTAAGCCGCCGCCTCGGCCCGCCCGCCGCTCAGCGCCAGTTCGATGCGCAAATCCCCCGCCCCCGCCGGGCGCTCCGCGATCACGAAATCCTGCCGCACCCCGTCCACACTCACGGAGTATTCCTCGGTCAATCCGGGCCGGATGAAACGGGCAAGCTGGTCCGCCACGGCCACGGTCCCTGTGCGCGAGAGGACCCCATCCAATCGCAGTAGCCGACGTAAGTCGGTTCTGATTTCGTTTCCCGGAGAATGGAGCGGACTCACGCCCGCTGCTACGAGGTTCGGAGATTGGACCGGGTGGGAGTCGTTTTCACGCGCAGTGTTTCCCTCCCGCCCCACCGCAACCGCGACGACACGGAACCGCTCGCCCGTGGCATGCTCAGCGGTCGAGGTGAGCCAGAGACCTTCGGGCGTAACTTGGCCCTCCAGACGCTGGAACATACAGCGCAGCCGCGCGCCCTCTTGGGTGGCGCTCACGGACAAGCCGCTGCCCAGGCAGAGTGTGCCAGCCACGGTGCCCACTTGGCCCGTGGCGTCGGTCTGGGCGAGACAGTTGCGCGAGGTGAAGTTCACACTGGTGAATGCGACACCGGATTGGGCGAAGGCGTTCAAGGTGAAGGCACATAAAGCCGTCGAGGTGACGGCCACCCATAGGATGTGTATTTTCATAGTCTGGTGAAATGACGGATTAGTCAGTTAGTAAATCAGTGGTCGAACCGTTGCAGCCGGAAGAATTTTTCCGGCTGAGTTCCGATGGTGAGATTAGTAGCCAACACGCCACTGGTGCCAGGTGTGGGCGTGCCTTCGCTCTGCCAGGTGACGGCGGGCAGATTAGTCGCGGACTGAAGCTGGTAGGTCTGGTTGAGGACGCTCGGCCAGCTCAGTTGCACCAAACTGCCGACGCGGGAAATCGTCAGCCCGGGTCGCTCAACCGTGGGGGCAATGCGCCAGATAAGATCGCTGCCGAACTCAGCCACATACAGCGCGCCGTCGGGGCCGAAGGAAATGCCGTAGGGCGCGCCGAAGCCGGAGCCGAATTTCGTCGCCGCGCCCGTGAGGCCGAGCGACAGCAAGTCGCCGTTCGTGTTCACGCAGAAGATGCCAGTGCCCCAGAAACCGCCATGGCCGCGCGCCAGCGGGCTGTCGGCCGCGACCATGGCGAAGGCGTTGGTGAGCAAGGTGCCGGCGCTCGTGTAAAGCCGGAGTGTCTGTGTGCCGCTCACGCCGACGACCAGCCGGTTCAGGCTGTCAGCAGCTAGGTGCAGGGCACCCGCCAGGTTAAACAGGACGCTCGGCACGCCGTTGGTCATGATCCAGACCTTTCCGCCCTCGTCGTCGGAAAAAAGCAGCCGCCCGTTCAGGTCGTAGGCAAACACGTTCGGGTTGAAAGTGAACGCTGTCGGTCCGTAAAGAGTCGTGATTGTTTGGCCGGGCCGGATGGCGACGACCTTGCCGGAAATGCTCTTGTAATCATGCCCCGCGACCAGCACTGCGCCGGGGA
This sequence comes from uncultured Verrucomicrobiota bacterium, assembly GCA_903847485.1. Lineage (GTDB taxonomy): Bacteria > Verrucomicrobiota > Verrucomicrobiia > Limisphaerales > JAJXZI01 > CAINDV01. Next base: position 582 of record CAINDV010000669.1, on the reverse strand, counting down.
TTCCGGAGGCAGAACCGTTCGCGTCGTAGGCCACGGCATCTGGATCGGAGATGGCCGCGCTCCCATACTCACTCGCAGGCGTGCCGCCCGGCCCAACGCGGAAGATCTTTACCGGGTCATCCCACGCCCCGCCGGAACCGGAATTGTCCCGGCCCACGTACATCGTGCCGTCCGGCGCGAAGGCCATGCGCGTCGGATCGGGGACGCGTGCGTAGATCGTGGTTGTCGCCTGCGGCACGCTGGGCTCGGCAAAGCGATAGATGCGGTCGGTGGAAAAATCGCTCACATAGAGCGCGCCGTCGGGGCCGAAGCGCAGATCGCGGACGTTCGCGAAGCCACTGCCGATGTTCGTGACCGTCCCGCTGAGGCTGATGCGCAGGAGTTCATTGCCGGTGCCCACCGCGTAAATGTCGGTGCCCCAGACACCGCCCCCGCCGCGTGCCAGTGGTGTGCTACCTATGCCGTTCCCGGCATAGACTCTAGTATGCCGGGTGCCGGAATATGCCGGGTGGAACGGTTTGCCCCTGATTTTGCAGTCTTTGCAGCGTGTGCTGTCCGGCATAGTCCTGCCTGATCTATTTT
>CAINDV010000668.1 GCA_903847485.1 uncultured Verrucomicrobiota bacterium | reverse complement strand
CCAGCGTAGCGCCAGGAGGTAAGCACGACAGGCGGCGTCCGTGACGAAGCGGCGCTCGAACGCCAGGATCGTTGTGGGGTAGTCCTCAATCATACCCTACACTACAGGTAGGGGCAGGTTGAGTCAATTGGCGAGCCCAGTCGCAGAATTGGGTCCCTGATTTTGAGAAGATGCTGAAGCGGGGCTGCAAGGGACTGCGCGCGGAAGCGCAGGCAAAGTTGGACGCGCTGGAAGATCCGCGCGACCTGGCCTTCAAGAGGCCCTTCTACGAAGCGGCCGTCATCACCTGCGACGCCTTGAGCATCCTGGCCAAACGCTATTCCGATCTGGCCGCGCAGATGGCAGCCAAAACGCAAGATCCGCAGCGCAAGAAGGAGTTGGAGGAGATCGCAGCCATTTGCGCATGGGTCCCGGAGAACCCGGCACGCACCTTGCGGGAGGCGGTCCAGGCGCAGTGGTTCACCCAGCTCTGCTCGCGTCTGGAGGAGATGGTGGGAGGGCAAGTCAATCAGGGCCGGATGGACCAGTATCTCTATCCCACCTACAAAAAGGACATTGAAGAAGGCCGGATCACTCCGGAAGCCGCGCAGGAGCTGTTCCATTGTCTCTGGCTCAACATAATGCAGAGCATCGAGTCCCAAATGTCACCCTCCGCAGCCAAGGGCCGCGAGGGATTCTCCCATCACGAGACGGTGACCATCGGCGGCCAGACCCCCGACGGTTTCGACGCCACGAACGAGCTCTCTTACCTGATCCTGGAATCGACCCGGCCGCTCAAGTGCAGCTACCCGGAGTTGGGGGTCCGGATCCACGCCAATACTCCCGACAAGTTCCTGCATGCGGTGGCCGAGACCATCAAGGACGGCAAGGGCTCGCCCAAACTGATCAATGACGAGTTCGAGGTGCCGTGGTTCATGAGCAACGGCATCGTCAAGCGGGAAGCCCTGGATTACGCCATGTCGGGGTGCTAGGAATCGCGCCTGCCCAACCGCGAGACCCACAAGACCGGCAACGGCGGCATCAATTACGGCATCGTCATGGAGATGACGCTCCGCGACGGCAAGGTGAAGATCTACCAGGACGAGCAGTTCGGCCTGCAGACCGGCGACCCGCGGACCTTCAAGACCTACGACGACGTGTGGAATGCGTACAAGATGCAGTTGGAGAATGTCGTCAAGCACATCATGATCCAGAACTACATCGCGGCCGGGATGAAGTCCAAGTACATCGCGGCTCCGCTGGCCTCCACGCTGCATGACCTGTGCATGGAGCACGGCCGGGACCTCCACTCACACGCCGACTACATCCCGGGGGCGCTGGATGCCTCCTGCATCGACGGGTTGGGCGGGTTCGCGACCTGCATCGATTCCCTGGCAGCCATCAAGCACCTCATCTACGACACGAAGAAGCTGACCTGGGACCAGCTCTTGGAGGCCCTGGAGAAGAACTGGGAAGGCAAGGAGGCCATCCGCCAGTTGTGCCTCAACGCACCCAAGTACGGCAACGGCATCGAGTGGGTGGACACCATCGGCTACCACATCCAGCGCACCGTTATGGAGTATGCCCACAGGCATCCCCGGCCGCATGGCCAGAGCGCCAACATGCGCATCATCCCGATCACCTTCCACAACCCATGCGGCAAGGTGACCATGGCCACGCCAAACGGCCGGCCGGCCGGACAATACCTTTCCGATGGCATCGTTCCCTCGCACGGCTGCGACACGAAGGGGCCCACGGTGACCCTGCAGTCCATCGCCCGGGCGACGTGCCAGATCTATAAGGAGCATCGTGAAGACCTGCTGAACATGAAAATGGCCCCGGCCAACGTGGCTGGAGAGGAAGGCACACGCCGGCTCATGCAGCTTATCCGCGTTTGGAGCAGCCAGAAGCATGCGCACATCCAGTTTAATATCCTGAATAGACAATCCCTGCTGGAGGCGCAGAAGAACCCTGAGAAGTACCGGGATCTCGTCGTGCGGGTTGCCGGTTACTGCGCGTATTTCACCGACCTTTCGCCCTCACAGCAGGCGGAGATCATCGCGCGGACCGAGGAGCAATGAACCGAGTTAACCAGAACCCTGCATCCGATTAGATGACCAGGCCTATTGAGAAAAGATTTAAGGGCTCCCGGCGGCACAGTTGCCGGGAAATTTATCCGCACCGTGAATCCCGCCCAGGAGAGCGGTGCTAAACCAAAAATAAACAGTAACCTATGGAAAAGAAAATCGTACTAACCGGAATAGCCCGGTCGAAAGGCAAGGCCGCCGGCGAAGCACTGGTGAACAGCCAGCGGATTGGATGGGCGTTCAACCACGTCGGCAACGAGGACGGCATGGTGATGGCACCAGGCGCCGACACTAAAGGGAAGATCGTGACCGGCAAGATCTTCGTCTATCCCACGACGGCCGGCTCCACCAGCGGCGCCTTCAGCCTCTACTACAAGTGCAAGGTATCGAAACATGGCCCCGCAGGCCTCCTCTGCCAAACAGTCCACTGGATTGACATTAACGGCGCCATTGCCGGTGAGATTCCCGCCGTGGACAAACTGAACAAGGATCCACTCAAGGTCATCAAGGACGGAGACTGGGTGGAGATAAACGCGCCCGAAGTCGGCGAGAAGGCCACCGTCACGATCACTCGGAAGAAGGCCTAAGACCCGCGCAACACCAATTACCGAAAGAAGAATCAATATGAAAAAGAAAATGAAACTCACAAAACACCAACAGGAAATGCTGGATGGCAAGCATGGCGAAGCCAAGCAGTTCTGCATGGACAAACTCTTGGACTTCGGCAAAGCGGTCGAGGCCACGGAAATGGTGGATCTTGTCCTTACGCTCAACTGCTGTCCGATCTACGTGAAGGACCGCATGCAGCCGGAGAGATTAAAGAAGCTCAATGAATACGATCTGGGACATAGCCCGCTCTACGATCCGATCTTCGCGATGAAGGATGCGCATGTCCACGACGAATCTGGCACCCAGTGCGGGAACGATCCCTACATGATGCAGTTGGACAAAGCCAAGGAGATTTTGGGACCGCCAAACGGCAAACCCTGGAACTTCGAGATTCCGAAGAAGGGCAGCTTCAAGTTGGACCAGGAAATGGTCGCCGGCTTCCAAGCGGGTTACGACAAGCTCATGGAGCATGGCTGGCTCCCTTGGCTCTCGTGCAACCCTTACTTCAACACCCGCATCCCCAAGATGGGCGAATACGCGGCCAGTTCGGAGTCCAGCGCCGCTTGCTACATCAACACCATCCTGGGCGCCCGCACCAACCGTGAAGCGGCCGTCAACACGGTCTATTGCGCTTACACCGGCTGCCTGCCTAAATACGGCACTCACCTTGACGAGTTCCGCGCGGCCAAGTGCATCGTCGAGCTGACTAACGAGGTCCGCGACAACATCAAGGGGATGGGGGACTGGGGCGCTTTGGGCGCCGCCATCGCCGAGAAGGCGGGCAACCGAATCATGGCTGTGGTCAACCTGCCCAAGCAGATGGGCCCGGGCGCGACCAAGAATCTGATTTCGTGCGCCTCGCCCGGCATGAACGACCCGATGCTGCACCTGATGGGATACACGCCGGAATCCCCGACGCTCGAAGCCGCTTTCAAAGGCAAGATGCCCAGGAAACCCGAGCGTTACAAAGTCACGATGGACGACGTTGTCGAGATGTATCGCCATCTCAACGCCATCTCGCCGGCACCCGGTCCGGAAAAGGCGAAACCGGTGGACATCGTCTTCTTCGGTTGTCCGCACGCGACCTGGGATGAGGTCCGCGAGGTGGCGCGCCTGGTCAAGGGCAGGAAAGTGAAGAAGGGGGTGCATCTGTGGGTGCAGACCGACACGCCCACCTACTTCATGGCCCAGCATTACGGCGACACCAAGACCATCGAGGAGGCTGGCGGCCACATCTTCCACCAGACCTGCATCGCCATGTCTCCGATCCGTCACTATCCCAAGGACACCGTCATCGCCACGGACAGCTTCAAGTATGTGAAGCTGGGCGGCGGTTTCGGGCCGAAGTGGATTTATGGCAACCCGGAAGCCCTGGTCAACGCAGCCGTGACCGGCGTGTTCACGCCGACCGCACGCTGGGAATACTGGAGCAAACCGCGGAACGAACGCTTGGCCAGCGAAAAGGAACGCCCTCTGTATCAGGGGGAGAAACCGATGGTTGACTAGCAGCGAGCTGCCGGCTGGAGATGCGCCGAGCGCCCCCGGTTCGCCGGGGGCGCTTGAATTCGCCCGACTCCTGGCAAATAACACGATCCAGCCATGAAGGATCAAACGGCGGTTCCCTTTGTCGATACCAACATCATCCCTGACAGGAATGTTGGAATCGGGAGCCTTCTGTGGGATCTTCAGAATCCTCAACATCCTAACCGGAACGAACCGCCTCTGTTGAACTCTCGGTTTGCGTTCATTGATGTCGGCGTATCCCGTGCCAGGGTATCGACCGCCTTAAAGACGCTTTTGGCAAGCGACCTTAAGATGGATGTGGATTACATAGCCACGGAACGGGTTGAGGCGGTGCCCTACGCGAACGTCACTCTCCTGGGAGACAGGGCGGAGCAGATCCGTGGGTGCTTATCCGGGACATTTTCTTCCAAAGGGGCTACGTGCGAGGTCAAGGACTGGCATTTTGTGGTTGATCTTGAGGGGAAGGTCTCGTCCGTCGCCTATTCATACCATCTGCATGGGAATGAGGTGTGGGAGGCGTATTTCATGGGCCGGACGTTCATGTACTCAGGTGAACCCGTTGAGTTTTCCGACCCAAAGCTGAATGAGATGCTGGCCCCCGATGTGAAAAAGCTCGAGGCAAGGATTGATCTGGAAAGGAAGCGGGAAGGCGACCCGAGCCAGCCTGCGCCTTCCTGGGAGGGGTACAGGGTGCAAAGGAACCCTCTGGAGGCAGGTCTCGCGGAATTCGGGATCACCTTGCAGAAGACAGATGTCCCTCAGAGAATTAAGGGCAGGCAGAACGTCCTGTTCCTGGGAAATGTCCTGAATCATTATCCGCAAGCTGAGCAGGCCCGTGAACTGGAGAGGATTGCAGCGAATATGGAAGAGGGGGATATCGGTATTGTCCAGGTGGATGAGGTGGAGGCGTCTTCCATCGAAGTCCTCCATGTCAAAGGCCAGGGGGCCCAGAAGACGCGTGAGCGCGTGAGAAGGGTTGCTTCATCTGAGAGCGTGTGGAGATCGCGGGCATGGGCACGATGAGATTTG
>CAINDV010000667.1 GCA_903847485.1 uncultured Verrucomicrobiota bacterium | reverse complement strand
GCGATGCGGTAAATGCCGGCGTCGTCACCGGCGGCGAGGCCGGAAATCACCGCCGGGTCTTTGACTTCCGGCAGGCGACTGAGCACGGCGTCGAGGTCGGCGGGCGCGATCTTCGAGGCGCAGCCGGCGTTGTGGACCAACTCGGTGAGCTTCACCGACGCGAGCGACGCGGGGTCCGGTCGCTCACCGGCGCACGGGCAGATGCCTTGGTTGGTGAAGACGTCGCACGGGCAGGGCCGCCGGACATCGCAGATGCAATGTCCGAGCTGGCGCGAACGCTCCATGACGCGACGGCGTTTGGCGAAGTCAATTTTCATGTTGGGGAAAAGGGCGTGCGAAGGGCGCGACGGCAAAAGCGCAGCCTTTGCCTTGGAGTGCGCGGACATGTTCGCGCTTTGAAACTCCGCGACATGTCGCGGCGTCGGAAAGCGGCGACATGTCGCCGCACTCCACATTGCGCTCCGCCTCCTCGAAGGCTGTGTTGGCAAAGGCGCGGCGGTCCACGCGGGCTGATTTCAACAGGTTCTCCCGCATGACAAACTCCCCGCTGGATGCCCGCAGCGGCGCTTGTGTCGGCAGTAAGAACTGACCCGTTGCTTGCGCCATTAAGACAACTCCTCGGCGTCGTTGAGGTCCTTGAGGCGTCCGGCTTGCCGCTTGTTCTCGATCAAGTCTGGGAGGCTGATGATGTTGACCGGCGTGCCGTCTATCTGCGCCGCAACCCTTCGCGCGTAGCAGTCCACAAACTCACACCCGGAAATACCCGTCAGGATTTCGATCCGCAACGGCTCGACGCCCATGCGGATGATCTTGCCTCTTTCCAGGAAGAGATGCTCCCCCAGTTCCGGCGTGGCGAATCCAAACTCGCGAATCACCTCCACCATCCGGGCGGCGTTCTCAGGACCAACCGCGATCCAGAGGTCTATATCCCCGGTATTGCGGTAGTAGCCGTGGTAGCAGACGGCGTAGCCACCTACGAGGAGGTAGTCAACGCGGTGGGAATTCAGCAACTTCAAAAAGTCGCGAAAGTCCGCGGGTAGTCGGATCGTAGCCATAGGCGATTTGGCGGCAGAGTTCCAAGGCTTCCAGGCGTTCGTCCGGGGTCCGTGAGCGCCAATAAGCCCGGTCGGCGCGCTCCGCCTCCGCGAACGATGTGACGGCAAAAGCGCGGCGGTCCACTCGGGCTTGATCTGGGAGGTTATCGGGCATGGCGGAATCCTAACGGCTGGCAGTATTGGAATTGTGTCAAAAGCAGGATTGAACCCTTTTTGGCCGTTCCAGCGGCGGCGATGGAGTGGAGGCAACTGAAGTAGCTCCTGAGCGGCGGCGCAGCAGGAAGATCACGCCGCCAAGCAGGCACAGGCTCGCGGTGGATGGCTCAGGCACCGAGACATAGCCGTTGATCCAGTCAAGGTAGCCGGAGACGTTCATAGCGAAGGTCACATTTCCGAAGCTAAAACTCGGATCATGGTTACCACCGCTAGAAATTCCGCAGACTTTCCAAATGCCGCCGTCCTGAACCATCCACGGGCCTCCCGAATCGCCTTGTGATCCCTGCCATTCCAGTGCTACCGCAAGCCCCGACTGAGGCGAATCGAACCTGCTGACTATGTATTGAGGTTCTACCGACGGATAGGACACGTCACCGATGATGTTGCCGCCTGCGCGCTTTAAGTCGTCGTCAGTAATCAATCCGAGCCCAGCTATGCCTGGAATGCCGTAGCCGCACATGTTAGCAGGAACACCAGTGAGGCTACTCTGTGGCCCGCCGTACAACGATGCCGGCACCACCGAGTTTATCGGCGTTGCCAGGTGAATGAGGGCAAGATCAACTCCCAGACCAGCTCCCCCAGCGTAACCAGGATAGACATGCCACGAATCGCCATGAACTACGAGGTCGGGATTCTTCGCGTCGTTCCCGACTTTGACCCGAATCTGCTCGATACCACCTTGGCTAACAACGGATGTAAGGATGTGCCCCGAAGTCAGAAGCCAGTCACCGTTTCCGACGACAACGGCTGATCCGCCTGCGCCGGTTCCGGCCAGAAAGTCATGGTAAACCGAAACGCGAACGACCGGATTGAATATAGAATTCTGTGCGGCAAACACGGAAGCTTGATCAAGCGCCGCTTGGTCACTAAACACCGCGCTCCGTGCTGTGGAACCGGATTGCGCCACGCACAACGCGAGGCTCAGGAGGGCTGCGCCCGGCAGCCGGGTTAGGTAGGTTTTCATAGCGTGGTGGATGGTTTCAGGAGGCCGCTCACGGCGGCGTTCAGCGGAACGGTCGGATAGTTCTACGGTCTTCACACGGACAGCATTGTTAACACCCGGCGGGCTGTAAAGGGCGAACCGTTCACCAACTTGCCCGCCGGCGCATCTCAGTTGCTTGCCGGCTGACTGACCGCATCGCAGAGCGAGGCGATGAGGGTAGCCGTGGGCTTCAGCCCACGGGACCAAGTTCCGGGTAGTTTTGCGTCGCGGAGCGACGCTTGAAATCAAGGCGAGTTCCGAACCAAGCGTCGCTCCGCGACGCAAGGGCCACGCATCTTCATCCGTGGGCTGAAGCCCACGGCTACCGTCAATGCCTCGCTCCGCGAGGCAGGCAAACCGCCCTGCAAGCAATTAGTATTCGCACCCTGACTTCCGGTACATCCGAAGTTTCCGGAGGCCGGCGCGAGAAGCCTCGTAGCAGCCGACGTCAGGAGGCTCTGACTTCATTCGTAGCTTCAGGAAGTGAGCTTCCTCGCGTCGGCTGCTGCCGGATTCAACACCTTCCTCGCCTCCACGCCGGCGGTGCGGTTGTTGCCGGAGCGGACGGTGACGCGGAGGCGGTCGAGGTGATCCAGCAGCGGCACGGCGAATTTGCGGCTCACGCCCAGCGCGTCGCGGAAGTCCATCGTGGTGAAGGCGGGCGCGCGGCGGAAGAGCTTCAGCGCGGCTTCCTTGCCGGCGTCCACGGCGTCGCGGTGCATCCAGACGCGGTCTTCGAGCTTCACGACGCGCCCGCGCTCGGCTAGCAAGCGCAGGATCGTGCTGATGCGCGGCAGCGTCTCGCCGAAGTTCGTCGCCAGTTCGTCCGGACTCGGTGGCGTCCAGCCGCTGGTGCGCAACTGCGCCTCGACCTGCTCGCCAAGTTGCTGGTCGCGGTCGGGCACTTGGGGTTTCCAGCCGGCGACGGCCAGCACTTCGCCGGTCCGCACCGCCTGCCCCTTCGCGACGAGCGCCGCGATGGCTAGTTCGAGCAAGTCGCCGCTCAATGCTTTCCCGGTTTGCCGCTGCGAGGGCGTTTCCTCCGTGCGGAGCGCCGGCCTCCAGCCAGGCTCGGACGGCTCGTTGCCAGTGGCTTGGACTTGCCGGGCCGGGGGCCGGCGCTCCGACGAAGGCTCGCCGCCCGCCTTCACCGCAGCCGGGAGCGCGTCGCGACCGAGGCCGGCGCGCTGGGGATTGGCGGTGTGAAATGCCTGGATCGCCGCGAGCACGGCGGCGGCGGTTTG
>CAINDV010000666.1 GCA_903847485.1 uncultured Verrucomicrobiota bacterium | reverse complement strand
CTTCGGCCACCCTCTCCTCCATTCGGAATGGAGGAGAGGGACGGGGAGAGGAGGCGTCCCGGTTCAGGGGGAGGTTCGCGAGTGAAAGCGCTGACTCACATGCAAGTGGTCGCCCGGCGCGTGCGAGACTGGCTCACGCAGCACACGGGACCGACGGTCGCTGCGAGTGAGCCGCCGTTGCGGGCGGAACTATTCAGCATCGAACAACTGGCGCGCCACGCCAAAAGTCTGGCGGCCCAGCACCAGGTTGTCTCCCGGCGAGGATCCCAGCGCCTGCTGGACCGGTTGGATCAAAACGAACAGGTTCTCAGAGAATACAATCGCTCGACCTACGCCACCGACCAGACCCGGCAGGTTACCCACGCGGCTGAGTGGTTGCTCGATAACTTCTACCTGATCGAAGAGCAAATTCAGATGGCCCGGCGGCATCTGCCCTTGGGCTACAGCCGCGAGTTGCCCCGCTTGCGGAACGGCCCTTCCGCCGGGCTGCCCCGCGTTTATGACATCGTGCTCGAATTGATTTCGCATGTGGACGCGCAGATTGATGGCGAGCCGCTGCGCGCCTTCGTCGCGGCTTACCAGACCGCGTCTTCCTTGAAACTGGGCGAGTTGTGGGCCGTGCCGATCATGCTGCGGCTGGCGCTGATTGAGAACTTGCGCCGGGTCGCCACTCGCCTGGTAGTCGCCCGCCACGATCGTGACCTCGCAGACCTGTGGGTGGACCGCTTGCAGGAGATGGCGGAGAAGCATCCGTCGCATCTCGTTGTGGTGGTGGCGGACATGGCGAAGGCCGACTTGTCGCTGTCCAGCGCGTTCGTGGCGGAGTTCTGCCAGCGCTTGTCGCGGCAGAATCCGGTGGTGCATCTGGCCAGGAGCTGGCTGGAACAGCGGTTGGCCGAACAAGGACTTTCCATAGAGCAACTCGTTCATCTGGAAAGCCAGAACCAGGCCGCCGACCAGATGTCCGTCAGTCACACCATCACCAGCCTGCGCTTTCTCAGCGCCACCGATTGGCGAGAGTTTGTGGAGGCCATGAGCGTGGTGGAACAGACGCTTCGCACTGATCCGGCCGGCGTTTACGGCACGATGGATTTTTCCACGCGCGACCGGTATCGCCATTCGGTTGAAGCGCTTTCGCGCCACGGGCGGCTGTCGGAAGTGGAGGTCGCGCAGCGGGCCATCCAACTGGCTCATGCCAGTGCTCGGGAAAAAGGCGGGAAAGACCGCGCGGCTCACGTGGGCTATTACCTCATCGACAAAGGGCAGGCTGCGCTGGAGCGCGAAGCGGCGGTGCGATGGCCGTGGCCCAGCTTGCTGGAGCGCGGCATCCGCCGTTTTCCGATGACCGTCTATGCGGGCGGCATTGTGTTGCTCACCACGCTCGGCACCTTCGGCTTGGTGCATCGGGCCGTGGCGCTGGAGGTTGGTGGCTGGCGGCTCATTCTCTTCACCTTGGTCTTCCTCCTGTGTGCCAGCCAACTGGCGGTCGCGCTGCTCAACTGGCTTTCCACGCTGTTCGTCCCGCCGCGCCTGCTTCCGCGCCTGGATTACTCCAAGGGCATTGCGCCTGATTGCCGCACCATGGTGGCGGTGCCCACGATGTTGACCAACGCCGAAGGCATTGAGCATCTCGTCGAGACCATCGAGATCCATTACCTGGCGAACCGGGATCGGAATCTCTACTTCTCTCTGCTGACGGATTTCCGCGACGCCCCCGCCGAGACCCTGCCAGGCGACGCCGCTTTGCTGCAGAAGGTGCAGGCTGGTATCGAGCGGCTCAATCAGAAATACGAGTCGGATCGGCGTGGGCTGTTCTTTCTGTTTCACCGACCCCGTCGCTGGAACGAAGTGGAGAAGCTCTGGATGGGCTACGAACGGAAGCGGGGCAAACTCACCGAGTTCAATGACTTGCTGCGGGGCGGGGCGAAGGACTGTTTCTCCGCGAGCATCGGGGATTTGTCGGTGCTGCCCGGCATCAAGTTCGTCATCACGCTCGACACTGACACCCAACTGCCGCGCGAGGCCGCCCGTCAACTGGTGGGCACGATTGCCCACCCGCTCAACCGGCCGCAGTTCGATCCGGTGCGCGGGATCGTCACCGAGGGTTACAGCATCTTGCAACCGCGCGTGGGGGTGAGCCTGCCCAGCGCGAGCCGCTCCTGGTTCGTCAAACTGTTTGCTGGTGACGTCGGCATTGATCCCTACACCCGGGCGGTGTCGGACGTGTATCAGGACCTATTCCAGGAAGGCTCGTTCATCGGGAAGGGGATTTACGATGTTGACGCGTTTCAGCAGGCCGTGGCGGGCCGCTTTCCGGAGAACGCCGTTCTCAGCCATGATCTGATCGAGTCCTGCCACGCCCGCTCGGCGCTGGTCAGCGACGTGGAGTTCTACGAGGAATATCCCGCGCGCTACAACACGGACATCAACCGCCGTCACCGCTGGATTCGTGGCGATTGGCAGATCGCGCAGTGGCTCTTGCCACGAGTGCCGGGGCCGGATGCCCGTCGCATCGCCAACCCGCTTTCCGGCCTGTCGCAATGGAAAATCTTCGACAACCTGCGGCGCAGTCTGGTCCCCGCCGCGCTGATGCTGTTGCTGCTTGGCAACTGGCTGCTGCTGCCGGAACTGGGCGGCATTGGCCCGCTGCTCGTGCTGGCGATCATCGCGCTGCCCGGAGTTCTGGCGTCGGCTGTCGAAGTGTTTCGCAAACCGGAGGAACTCCCGCTGGCGTTGCATCTGCGGGGTATTGCGGGCTCATGGGGACGCCAGCTTGGTCAGGCGCTGCTCACGTTCGTGTTCCTGCCCTACGACGCCTTCATCAGCCTGGATGCGATCGGGCGGACGCTGCTGCGGCTGCTTTGCACGCACAAGCGCCTCCTGGAATGGCAGACCGCCGGGGATTCGGAGCGCGCGGCTTGCGCGGACCTCGTCGCCTTTTACCGGACCATGTGGATCGCTCCGGTTGTCGCGCTGGCGAGCGGCGGGTTCCTGCTCGTGATGCAACCGGGTCAGTTGGTGCTAGCGGCGCCGATTCTGGGACTCTGGCTGGCGGCGCCTTGGATTGCATGGCGAATCAGCCAGCCCATCGAGCCGGTGGTGCCCGTTTTGGAGAAGGAACAATGGGTCTTCCTGCGCAAATCGGCGCGCAAGACCTGGCGCTTCTTTGAGGTCTTCGTCACGGCCCGGGAGAACTGGCTGCCGCCGGATAACTTCCAGGAAGAGCAGATCGG
>CAINDV010000665.1 GCA_903847485.1 uncultured Verrucomicrobiota bacterium | reverse complement strand
TGACAAATAACGCCCGGTGTGGGCACCGGGCTTTATTTGACCCCGACAACTTGGGGATGCACTGCTCCGCCGATAGCCAGGCGAAATAGGCTTGCCGCCAGTCCATGGAGGCCTAGATTCTCCGGGGTTGAGCGCAGCGCGAAAGCATTTCTCCTTAAACTGTGGAGCATCGAAACAGCCGTTTCCCATCGGTATCAGTATCAGTTCAGTGAGCTACCTTTCAGCCGTGAATGGCAGTCATTACAACCGTCGGACTTGGCTGCCGGCACTGCATCGCGGCATTGTCACGAGGTTCCACACGACGCTAACGGAAAGTGCGGAGCGCCACTAAAGCCATGTCCTTCTTCGATCGCGAACGAATCATCGCCGGGCCGGGGTTCAGTCGCTGGCTGGTGCCTCCCGCCGCACTTGCCGTGCATCTTTCCATAGGGCAGGTGTACGCCTTCAGCGTCTTCAAGCTTCCGCTGACGCAATCCATCGGCATCACGCACTCTGCCCCGGGGGATTGGAAGCAGCCTGCCCTGGCGTGGATATTCAGCATCGCGATCGCGTTTCTTGGGCTGTCCGCCGCCGTCTTTGGCCGGTGGGGTGAGCGCAGCGGGCCGCGCAAGACGATGTTCGCTGCTGCGTGCTGTTTCAGCGGCGGATTCTTCATCTCGGCACTCGGCATTGCGTGGCATCAGCTTTGGCTGCTTTATCTCGGTTACGGCGTGCTGGGCGGATGCGGACTCGGACTCGGCTACATTTCGCCGGTATCCACTTTGGTAAAGTGGTTTCCAGACCGGCCCGGCATGGCCACCGGAATGGCGATCATGGGCTTCGGAGGTGGTGCCCTTGTCGGCTCCAACTTGAGCCTCACGCTGATGGACACTTTCAAATCGACTGCCTCTACTGGTAGCGTTCCGACGTTCGTGTTGATGGGCGCAATCTATCTGTTCTTCATGCTTTACGGGGCGCTCATTATCCGCGTGCCGTCGGAGGGTTGGAGGCCTGCGGGCTACGCGCCTTCGATGCAAGCCAAGAAGCTCATCACCAACGGAAATGTGTTGGTGGATCAAGCTTGGCGTACGCCGCAGTTCTGGTGCTTGTGGGTGGTGCTTTGCTTCAATGTGACCGCTGGCATCGGCATCCTTGAACAGGCCTCGCCAATGATTCAGGAGATGTTTCCGCAAGTCGCCGGCCCCGACGGAGAGATCGTGAACAAGGGCATTGGCGCAGCGGTCGCAGGCGGTTTCGTTGCCCTGCTGAGCCTTTTCAATATGGGGGGCCGCTTCGCATGGTCATCGTTGAGCGACTACATCGGACGCAAAAATGTTTACACCATCTATCTGCTGCTCGGCGCGATCCTCTATTGCATCATTCCGATGTCTGGCCACACAGGCAGTCCGACCCTTTTCATTGCCGTGTCCGTGATCATCCTAAGCATGTATGGCGGCGGCTTTGCTACGATCCCGGCATACCTGAAGGATCTCTTCGGTGGGTTGCAGGTAGGTGCGATTCACGGTCGGCTGCTTACCGCGTGGTCAGTCGCAGGCATCCTCGGCCCGGTGCTCGTCAACTATCTGCGCATCTGGCTCCAGCAGCGTGGTGCCACCGGCGTTGGTCTCTACGCGCCGACGATGTTTTTTATGGCTGGCCTGCTGATCATCGGTTTCCTGTGCAACCTGGCCGTACGTCCTGTTGGCGGACGTTATCTCTCTCATAGCCCCGTTCTGCCCAACAGGCCGCTTGCCGCTGGGTTGGTCCAGCCTCAACAGATTGTCCGGCCCGCCGACACGATGGAAAAACACCCCCCCACGACTTCCATGACGCAACTCGCCGCCTATTGGCTGATCGTCGGTCTGCCGTTGGCATGGGGAATGTGGAAAACGCTGATGAAGCTCCCAGCACTGTTTAAGTGACCGCGTCCTGTAGAGATAACATGGGGTAGTCGGAGTGCGCGGAAACGGTGTGCCATGTCAGGTGCAGCTAGAATTCCCGACCCAGTCGGGCTGAGTTCAGGGTTGATACTCCGAGATGAACCAACCCGCCTGAATCCGAAAGGAGGATGGGTCAAAGGCGTGTTGGCAAAGCGGGAGGCGCTCGAAGACGTGTGGAGCGCGGACCCGCAACATCTGGGCGAAGCGGCTAACTGGCTTGCTGTAACGATTGGGCAATGAACCGCGGAGCGTCCAGAAAGCAATTTCCTATCAGTATCACCAACCGCAACGCCACATCCTCCTTGTACTCGGGACTTCTGAGCGCGAGAGCGCCGCTGCCGTGCGCAGAGTTACCCCAAAACGCCGCGCCACGGCGCGTTGAGATTTCCCCCGCCGCCCCAGCGCCACCATCTCCCGCCGCCTGAGTTCACGAGTTCTTCATCCGCCAACGCTAGCACCTTCCGGGGCCCCTGCTGACGCCAATCCCCTGACACTTGGCACCCCAATCGAGCTAAGGCGCACCAAGTGAAAAGTATCGCCTTTCCAGCAACGCCAGGCGACTGGACAGCCAGTGGGATCGATGATCCCAATTTCAAGGGCACGATGTTCGGGACGGCAGCCGCGAACTCCGACTCAATGAAATCCTTCACCTTGAACCAATAGCCCCAATCGCCTTCGGGGCCACCATACACGGCAATCGTCGGTATGCACTTGGACAGGTAGGCCGGGAAAGCGGAAAAACGAACGGTGCTGGGGGAACACGCAGCCCAGATAGACCGGCCGGGTTTTGGCTGGGCCGTTGGCGGGCTTGCCTTTGCGGCCAGCCAGTTCTTCTGGGACCATCGGCGCTGACATACCTGATGGACCCCGCCGCGCGCTGGCACTGGCCCGGTGCGGCGGGCCGCTCCGGCCCTTGTTGGGCGGCGCCGCCCACGGCGCTGAACCACCCGCTGAATCTGGCGGGCCGACCCCGTGAGGCCGCCGGTTTGGTCCCAGTGCCGCTCGGCCTTGAGGTCGGTGGGTTCGTCGGCCCCCTCCAGGCAGAGCCGCTTGGCCAAGGCCGGGGTGTAGCCCACCGCCAAGCCCAAGGCGGCCTCTGCTGGGTAATGACCCAGGGCCTTGCCTGCATGGTAATAGTAATCGCGGCGCAACTCGAAGCTGCCCAAAATCCCCTGCCTCCGAAGGGTTACCTGGCCCTTGCGCACCTCCCCGGGCTGGGGTTGGTAAGCCGCGTCAATGCGCTGCGCTGCTGGCTGGAGCCGCCAGCCCACCAAATCATTGGCCGCCTTGAAAACGGCCGCGCGGACCAAGATTTCCAGTTCGGCGACCGCCCAGCCTGGCGGGGCTTTGGCTTGAAACTGGGCGATCAATTGCTGGATTTCATCCTCTTGGGCGAGGGGGATTTCAGGCGGGCAGGTGGCTTTTTTTTGGAGCCCGCGATGTCTTGCCGGGTTTCGCCGATGACCAGTTGGGCATATTCCTCGGTCCGTTGCTGGTACTGCGCCTGCGCGTAGCCGGCCAAGGCGGCTTGGACGGCGGGGAGTTCCTCGGCCGGGACCTAGCCGAGAACACATGACGACTAAGGCAAGACCATTTCTACGCTGGGCGGGCAGCAAGCGAAAGCAAATGCCGACACTTTCTCGCTTCTGGACAACGGATTGCTCCCGCTACGTCGAACCGTTCATGGGTTCGGCTTGCCTCTGCTTTGAACTACAGCCGCAGAATGCCTCCTATGCCGTTCCCGGCATAGGCGTCAGTATGCCGGGTGCCGGAATATGCCGGGTGGAACGGTTTGCCCCTGATTTTGCAGTCTTTGCAGCGTGTGCTGTCCGGCATAGTCCTGCCTGATCTATTTTCCTATCGTCGGGACGAAAGGAAT
>CAINDV010000664.1 GCA_903847485.1 uncultured Verrucomicrobiota bacterium | reverse complement strand
GCCCGCGTCCAACCCCAGCGTCCCGCCTTGCACGTCCACCGCGCCGGTGTTGTGGAAGGGCACGCCGTTGATGTAGAAATAAAACCGCGTCACCCCGGCGCCCTGCTTGGTGAACGTGCCGGCGTTGTTGAACGCGTTGACCCCGCCGGTGCCGTAGCAATCCAGGGCCGCACTGCTGTTGGCCGTGAACGACCCGTTGTTGTTGAAGGTGCCACCGCTCATCTGCAATAGGCCGGCCGTCCAGGTGGCCGTGCCGTCGTTCTGCAACACCCGGTTCAGGTCATGGGTGCTGGTGCTGAGGTTCAATGTGCCGGTGCCACCAATGATCGTCTTCCCGCTCCCGCTCATTGCCCCCCCCGACCACGTCAGCGTGCCCGTCACTGTCACATCCCCGGAACCGCCCAGCGTGCCGCCGCTTAGCGTCAGCACGGTATTGGGTGCCAGGAGACTTGGCCCATTCAACGTGAGCGTGCTGGAGGGGAGGGCGAGCGTCTGCGTGCCCGTGCTGCCGCCGACTTGCAGGCTGGCCACCGTGGCGTTGACGTTCACCGTGACCGTGTAGGTGCCGCCGTTGGTGATGAAGGCGTTGTCAGCATTGCCGGGCAACTGGTTGGGGTTCCAGTTGGCGGCCGTGCCCCAGTTGCCGCCTGCCGTGTTGGTCCAGACGATCTCAACCGCCGAGGCGCTGGCCTGAGCGAGCAAGGCGAACGACAGGATGCCTTTCGTTAGCCAGCACGGGACGGCGAATTTCGTCTTCGTGGTGTTCTTGGTATGCTTTCTCATATATTTAGTTTTTGGTTACCGGCCATTGGATATTGGACTTGGTTTACGGCTTGTTCAGACGATAGAACTTGGACGGAGGCACGGCGGGGACGGTTATAGGATTGGTTGCGCCACTGGGCGAGTCGGTCCAATTCGACGGCGAGAGGCTGGTTGTCTGCTGCAAGACAAAGCAGGACGTGGGTGGCGTCCACGAAATCGTGGCCCAGCCCGGCGCGGCGGGGATGATCGCCAGTGTCGGCGCGTTGGTGGTCTGCACGGCGATGGGCAGCGCCCAGTAACCGCCGGTGACGGAATAGACGCCGTTCGTCATCGGCCCGCCGGCATCATGCTGGCCGACGGTGCCACTCACGGAATAGACGCCGCCGGTGCTGGTGCCACCGCCACCGGCGATCTTATACCAGTCAATGGAATAGGTCTGGGCGGGAAGGGCCAACGGTGCCAGCCAGAGCAGCAAGCTGAGTAGGACAGGCTTCCGGTCGGTAGCTAACTTGCTGAAGAATGGAGACAGGCGCGACGCCGGTCCTACAACGTGGCGGGGCTTCATTGGCCACCTCCGTTCACTTTCTCCGCCAGGGCCTTCACCAGCGTCTTCAACTCCGCCATCTCCTGCTCCAACGCTGCATTCTTTGCTTCCAGCTTCTGGTTCAACCCTTGGATGGCCGCCAGCGCCACGCCGTCGAATTCCAGCGTGCTGATGCTCGTGTCATCCCGGCCCGGATAGAACGCCGCCTTGAAGTCTTGCGCCATCGGGCCGAGATGGGGGACGGAATCGTCCGCCTCAGCTTTGTAATTCCAGCGCTGCACGGGCACTTGCGCTAGTTGTTCCAGCACGGCCCGGCCATCCACCGGCTGGAAGTTCTTCTTGGCGTTGCGATCTGAGATGACCCCCCAGGAAGTGCCGTTGGCCGCCAGCGACACGCCGAGCGTGGCACCGCTGTTGGAGAAGAAGCGCACGCCCCCGGCGGCGCGGAGCGTCATGGAGTTGGCGGCCAGGGAGGCGAGGTCCACATCTGTGGAATCCGCCCAGACGAAGGCCCCGGTGTGATTGGCCTTGGCGCGGTGTCCGGCAGCGAAGCTGTTGGTGCCGGCGGCGAGGTTTTGGTCACCGCCAGGCACGGTGGCATACCAGGCATTCGCACCCAGCGCATTCCCGTAACCTCCACCGAGCACCCCATAACTGCTGTTGGTGCCAGCCACGTTCATTAGACCGCCGGCCAACACGGTATAGGAGGAGTTGGTTTCGATGCGGTTGTTGCTGCCGCCACCCAACACACTGAAGCTGGCACTGTAGCGGATTCGGTTGTACCAACCTCCGCCGATGACTGACTCGCTCGCGTTGTCTTCGATCGTGATACGGCCGCCACCACCAATCACAGAACGTAGCGCATAGGTCTGGAGAGTGTTGTCCTCGCCGCCGCCGATAACTGAGCCAGAGGAATGGGAACCGATCGTGTTCTGCGACCCGCCGGCAACCGTCGCGCGGCTGGCATCGTCCTGGATAGTGTTGTTGCTACCGCCGGCAATCGTGCCAAAGGGAGACTGGAACCCAACGTAGTTCTGCTGTCCGCCACCAATGAAAGAGTTCGTGGCACTGCCGCCCATGTAATTGGCCAGCCCGCCGGCAATGACCGCGTAGTCCGGGTTGGCCACGTTGTTGGCCCCGCCGCCGACGACGCCGTAGCGGTTGATCACTTGGTTGTTCCAGCCGCCGCCCACGACGCCGTAGGTCCAGAACACGCGGTTACTCGCACCACCGCCAATGGCGGCGCCGTCAGCGCGATCCCAGATGGAGTTGTCCAGCCCGCCCGCGATGACCGCGCCGGGAGAGTTGGTGCCGATGGCGTTATTCTCACCCCCGCCAATGGTCGCCGCGGAGGCATTGGTCTGGATCGTGTTTTCGTTGCCCCCGCCGATGGTTGCGAAGTCGGCGGTAGGATAAATTGTGTTTAGGTTGCCCCCGCTGATGGTCGCGTCGGCGGAGTGGGTCTGAATCGTGTTTTGGTAGCCCCCGCCGATGGCCGCGTAGTAGGCGCTGGTCTGAATCGTGTTTTGGTAGCCCCCGCCGATGGTCGCGTAGTAGGCGCTGGTCTGAATCGTGTTTTGGTAGCCCCCGCCGATGGTCGCGAGGTAGGCGCCGGCCTGAATCGTGTTTTGGTAGCCCCCGCCGGTGGTCGCGTAGTTGGCGCTGATCTGAATCGTGTTTAGGACGCCCCCGCCGATGGTCGCGCCCACCACTCGCGCGCCTACGGAGTTGCGCGCCGAACCGCCAATCACGTTCACCGTGTCATCGGTGCCCGTCGGCTCCAGCCGCAGCCCGCGCTGGTTGTTGACTCTCAATTCCAGCGGCTGGTTGTCGGTCGTCCCGAGGAACTGGGTGCCCGCAGTCGTGCCGGCGTTGCCGCCCAGTTGCCAGAAGTCACCGGCGGCCAGACCGCCGAGTTTGGCGGCATTCACGTTGGCCACCGCCGCGCCGTTGCCGTAGAAGTTGCCGCTGAGGTTGTTGCCGGCATTGTTCAGGGTGAGGGCGTTGGGATAAGTGCCCGCGAGTTGGCCCGCGGTCAGGGTACCGGCGAAGTTCGCGGCCAGGATGGCATAGGGCGAGGGCATGAGCGGCTGGCGCGGGGCCAGCGTGACATAGGCAAGCGCGCCGTTGGTTCTGGCGGCAATTTCCAGCCAGCGCGCCGAGCCATTGAAGGGGCCAGCGCCGAAGTCCAGCGCGACGGTAAAGAGGCCGTTAGTGACACCGACGCCCAACTTAGGAACCGGGCTGCCGACCGTGCCCGCACCGCCGGCGGAGTCGTAGAGCGTGAAGCTTAAATCGTAAATCCCGGTCGCGGGATTCACGCCGTCCGTGAGCCGCCCCTGGTAGGTGAAGGCGGTGCCTTGCGCGAAGGCGGTGGCGGTGAGACCCAGCGCGAGCGCGCCGGCCGATAGGTGACGCCGGAGGCGTGACGTGTGCTGTGTGATGTTAATTTTCATAGTTCTTAGTTTTTAGTTCTGCGTTTGCTACTTCCAGACTCTGGACTTTGGATTTGGTTTAGGGAAGTTAAATTTTCGCTGTCGGCTCTGGGCGCTCTGGCCAGCGGCGTTCCAGGCGAGGATGCGCAGTGTCATGAGTTCATGGTTTGTGCAACCGGTAGAACTTGTTGCCCGTTGGCACTGGCTCGACGAAGTAGAGACTCGTCGCGTTGGTGGCGTAGGGCGGCGGGATTTCCGTCCACGTGCTTCCGGTGGGGGCGAGGTTGGCGTGGCTTCCAGATTCCAATCCGCCTCAGGCTGCGGCCACCACACGACGAGGGTGTTGGTGACAGTGAGGAGGACGGAAAGACGGGGCGCAACCAGGGTGGCGGCCGTGCTCCAACGCGCAAAGTAACGTGAGAGCTTGCCGCCTGCGTGCGTGGAATTGCCTCCCACGTAAAGATCCTTACCAAGGACCGCCAGGACGTTGGGATAGCCGTCCAGGGCGCTGCCCAAGGGCGACCAAACGGTGCCATTCCATTTGGCGATGCAACTGGCATTGGTCGGCCCCGCGTTGGTGAACATGCCGCCGACGTACAAGTTCGTTCCATCGTTGGCCAAGGCAGTGACCCAGTAATCCAGGCCGCCGCCCACGCCCGACCAACTGCTGCCATCCCATTGGGCGAAGTAGCCCACACCGCTGGTGCCCGCACGGGTAAAGTCTCCGCCAAAATACACGACACTCCCAATGGCCGTCATCGCCAGCACCGGATTGTTTACGCCGTAAGCGCCGTAGTATCCGAGCCTCGACCAGGTGGCGCCGTTCCAGCGGGCCACGTAGTTGTAGCCGGTCCCGCTGTTGACGGTGCCAAAGTCGCCGCCGATGAAAAGGTTGGTGCCCGCGAATGCCAGCGCATAGACGGCCCCCGCGTCGACGCCACCGGCCAGGGACGACCAGGCGCTGCCATCCCATCGGGCGATGCGCGGACCCGGATTTCCGAACGAGCCGCCGGCGTAAAGATTGGTGCCGCTGACGGCCAGGGCGCGAACCGTGCCGTTCATCCCGGCGCCGAGCGCGTGCCAGTTCTGGCCATCCCAGCGCGCGATGTAGCTGGTGTTGGGAACGCCTCCGGCCGAGGAAAAGCCGCCGCCGACAAAGACGTTCGTGCCTTGGAAAGCGATGGCAAAAACCGGAGCCGATACGCCGGAGCCCAGCGCCGTCCACTGGCGACCATCCCACAAAGCGATACGGTTGGCTGTCACTCCTCCGGCGTTGGTGAACGATCCGCCGACGTAAGGGTTGGTGCCGTTGAACGCCAGCGCTGCCACCCAAGCGTCCGGCGAGTTGGTTTCGGTGAACTGGGAATCCCAGTTTTCATCCCCGGCGACGGCTGTCACACCAGATAGCGCCAGCGCCAGGGCCAGGCTTGACCGGGCCATGCACCCAGGCGCGACGACGCGCGCCAAGTGAATCAACGACGTGTTCATGTTTGGCAATGGAGGGTTGATGGCATGGTAAGCGCGGAGTTTCACGGCTTGTGCAGCCGGTAGAACTTGCTGCCGGTTGGCGTTGGTTCGACGAAGTAGAGACTCGTTGCGTCGGTGGAGTAAGGCGGCGGTATCTCTGTCCACACACTGCCAGTGATAAGGAGGTTGGTCGTGGCTTGCAGCTTCCAACCGCTGGCAGGCAGCGGCCAGGAGACGACCACGGTATTCGTCCCGGTGCGCATGACCGAGAGCAGCGGTGCGCCGGGCGTCTGCACCGCGGCGATCACGCCCCAGAAACCACCCAAGACGGAATACTGTCCGTTAGTCATCGGCCCGCCGGCATCATGCTGGCCGACGGTGCCACTCACGGCATAGACCCCGCCGGTGCTGGTGCCGCCGCCACCGGCGACTTTGGACCATGAGAGGTCGAAACCGCCGCCGCTTTGGGCGAGGGCTGTGTATGACGTGAGAGCCATCTGGACCGCCATTGCCGCCACAAGAATCTTGGTTTTCATAACTCCTCCATTCATCGCAGGACTACTACCCCCAGCGATGCTCGGATCGTCATGGGCTTGGCATGGGTGCCGGCGGCCGGGTAGTTACCCGGTTGCAAGATGACCACCGTGCCGCCGCTTGGCACGTTGGTCTTGCCAGTGGCGAAGGAATGGTAGGGGCTGAGGAATGTTCCAATCTCCGCCCCGATGGAGTACTGATCAACAAACCGCCAGTTCGACTGCGGATACAGGAAGGACATGATGGCCGCATCCCAGTGGCTCAAGTGGGTGCGCTGGCCGATGCGGCTCTGCCACTGCGTGTCATTAGGTGGCAGCACCGTGATGACGTGGTGAGTGCAACCGCAAGTGAACCCCGGATCGCAATCAATTGAGAATCCACACTGGTCGTAGTGCATCAAGGAATCGAAGTCATACGGCCCGTAATAGTAGGCCTCGGTGTTCAGCGTGAATTGACTCTGGTAATCGGGCTGGATATTGGCGTTGTTGACTTGGATGTAGGAGTCACGATCCGCCCGCGTGTGCTCGTGGTGGTAACCCAGCGTGTGGCCCAATTCATGGACAATAGTGAACCGTGTGCCCCAGCTAGCGATCGAGATGTACTGCACGCCACCTTGGCGTCCCAGGCCGGACCAGTTCCCGTTACCGTTCTGGATGATGACATAGTCGCTTTCGCCATTCCGCTCCAGGAAATGGACGTTCGCCACGGCTTCCCACTCGGCCATAGCTGCTACCATGTTGGCACGGTTGGCCACACTCACTTCAGAAGCGAACTGGTAAGGAATGTTCCCGCCGGTCCAGTAGGAAACTGGTGATACGGGAAAGGTTCCCTTAGGAGACCTTTGGATCCGCACCAGGATGTCTCCTTCGATGACCCGATAGCCCTCGGGGACGAGATCTCCACGCATGCTTTCTTGCGCGACTGAGTTTAGTTTGCCGGCCAGCAGCACCGAAGCAAAGAGGAGTGCGAAGAGCAACGGCCTTTTGATGAATATTTTCGTTTTCATGGTCAACTTCCAGGTTAGTTCGTTTGGGGGCATCTATTGGAGCGTCACCAGCACCAGCACCAGGCCCTTGCCTGTCTTCAGCGGACTCATCGCCTTGCCCAGAATCGCGCCTTGGGCCTTGGTGTGGTCGGCGACTTTCATGCCGTGACCCGGGATGTCCGAGGTGGTGATGAGGTCGCCCGGGGCAATGGCATTGAGCGTGGCATCCACCCAGCAATAGACGCGGCCCGTGAGCGCGACGGGATATTGGCCGTCAGCCTTGGTGCCCTTCTGGCCCATCAACATGCCGGTCCTGACTCCACCCGCGCCGCTGACGATGCCCGCGACTTTTTTGTCGTAGGCCGTCTGGCTGAGGGTAAGTTCGCCGGCGTTCTGTGGATCAATGCTGACAATCATCCCTGGCTGAAGTGCGTCCTGTTCCGCATTGATCTCAAAATTCTCGGACAGGTCGGAGCCGCCGGTGATTTGCAGAACCTGGGTCGTGATCTTGCCTTCGCCGGAGCCATTGGCATCCAGGATAACGGTGGCGACGCCATTGCTCGTGTAGAGCGCGAGGAAGCCGCAATGCACGCCGCTGGCGTCGCTGTCCAGTTGGACAGTGTTCACGCCGGACGCATTTCGCATCATGATCTGGCCGCCCTCAGTGCCGGATTCCGCGCCCAGGATTTCAATGGTTTCAGTCCCGGTGGTATCATAGACCGAAATCTCGCCGCCGCCGCCGGTGCTGTAGCCATCCATCACGACACGCGGGCTGCCGTTGGTGTTGCGCACGGAGATGTAACCCGCCCCGCCATTGTCTCCATCGAGCAAAATCCCGATGTCCCCATCCGCCGCGTAAAGGTATTGCAGTCCGCCACCGCCGCTGTCGCCGTACAGAACGATGCCCTCGCCGCCATCCGCGGCATACACGTTGATCTGTCCGCCGGCATTGTTCCCCTCGCCATCAATGGCTACCCTGGTTTGGCTCAGATTGTTGTTCACGTTGATCAGCCCGGCACCGTCGCTCTCACCATAGAGTTGAACGGTGGAACTGCCGTCTTGCGCATAAATGGAAACCTGACCTCCAGACCCGACGCCCGCCCCGTCCAATAAGACCCCGGACAATCCGTTGGTATTCTGAATGCCGATCAGGCCCGCGCCGCCACTGTTACCGTTGAGAGTGATTCCGACGTTGCCGTCGGCAGAGTAGAGATATTGGAGCCCACCGCCCCCGGAGCCGGACAGACTGATCGCGGGACCTCCCAGGGAAGTATGGTAAACATTCAGTTGCCCGTTAATTGCGTCATCCCCAAGGTTGATACTGTCCGCCAACTGAAGCGAAGTCACGGTGTTGTTGGCCAAGTCAGCGCCGAGCAACGACCCATTGAGCACCTTGGCCGAATTGACCGCGCCATCGGCGAGGTCCACCGTGGCAACGGTGTTGTCCACAATCTTGGCGGAGGTCACCGAGTTATCCGCCGGGATGATTCCGGTGAGGCCCGCGCCGGGGCCGGCGAACGCCGTGGCCGTCACCGTGCCGTTGACGTCCAAGGTGGTGCTGGGGTTGGGCTTGTTGATGCCGACGTTGCCACTGCCCTTGATGCGCATTTGCTCCGTGAAGTTGGTGCTGGAACCGTAACCAAAGGCGATGTCGGTACTGGCTGCCGACCCGTGAATCTGTAGCAGGCCAGACTGTATCCCAAAACCATAATGGTTGGTGCCGGTTCCATGGAGCGAGATTTTGTCGCCGATTTCATGCGCGAAGTTCAGTGGGACTCCGGGCGTGCTCATGCCGAGGCCGACGTTGCCGTCAGGGGTTATCCGCAGCCGCTCCGCTCCGCCCGCGTCGAAGGTCAGTCCGGTGTTCGTGGCGTAGGATATCTGGCCTGGGTTGCCGCTGCTGCTGTTGAAATTGATGGCCCCCAGCCACCGCGCGGTCGCGGCGGTGTTCCCCAACACCAGGACGGAAACCTCGGCGCCATTCGTGGAGAGAAACCGCCCCACGGCTTGGTCCGCCCGCACATCCAGCGGATAATCCGGCGAAGCGGTGCCGATGCCGACATGGCCATTGCCCTGGATGCGCATTTGCTCCGTGAAGTTGGTGCTGGAACCGTAACCGAAGGCGATGTCGGCACCATCTGTTGACCCGTGAATCTGCAGCAAGCCAGACTGGATCCCCAAACCGTAGTGGTTGGGGCCGGTGCCATAGAGCGAGATTTTGTCGCCGATGGCGGTAGCGAAGTTCAGGGGAAAACCGGGAGTGCTCATGCCGAGGCCGACGTTGCCGTCGGCGTCAACCGTCAGGTGCCCGCCCGAGACCTTGTGCAGCGAAGCCACCTCCGAGGCGAGGTCCACGGCGGCGACGGCGTTGTCCGCAATTTTGGCAGAGGTCACGGAGCCATCCACGATTTTCGTCGCGTTCACGCTGTTGTCGGCCAGGTCGGCATTGATGATGGTGCCGTCGAGAATCTTGGCCGAAGTCACCGAACCGTCCACGATCTTCGCCGCGTTCACGCTGTTGTCGGCCAAGTCGGCATTGATGATGGTGCCGTCGAGAATCTTGGCCGAAGTCACCGAACCGTCCACGATCTTGATCGAGGTGACTGAGTTGTCCGCTGGGATCGCGGTACCGGCCGCCCCTGCGTAGATGGCATAGGGCGTCGGCGTGAGCGGTTGGCGCGGCACCAGTGTGACATAGTTGGTGCCTTTGTAATGGTCCACCCCGATTTCCAGCCAGCGAGCGTCGCCCCGGAAGTAGGAGCGACCGAGTGGGTCCACGCCGAAATCGAGTGTGACG
>CAINDV010000663.1 GCA_903847485.1 uncultured Verrucomicrobiota bacterium | reverse complement strand
GGTAACAAAGGCGCCGCCGAGAATCGTTTCGCCGGGCCGCGGGATGCGGTCGAGCTTGATGATCATGTCGGTGTTGGAACTGCCGACGACGAGGATGGAAGAGGATGACATTGGAGTGATCGAGTTGTGGAATGATAGAGTTGTGGGATGGTGGATTTCAACACTCCAACACTCCATTACTCCATTACTCCGGTTGTTATGGTTTTGACGCGATGAGGATTGCCAGACCAATCAGATAGAACACAAACATCGCCGCGAGCAGTTTGTTGGTGCCGCGCGGCGCGCCTTTGAATTCCTTCCAGATGAACACACCCCACAATGCGCCGATCATCGTGGCGCCCTGGCCGAGGCCGTATGACAATGCCGCCCCGGCCTTGGTGCTGGCGATGATGCTGAAGCTCATGCCAACGTTCCAGATCATGCCGCCGAGGATGCCGACGAGATGCAGGCGAGCATTGCCCTTGGTGAAGTAATCGCCAAACGGCACCGGGCCACCGGTGAACGGCTTGACCATCATGATGCTGTTCCAGAGGAAATTCGACAGCAGCAACCCCGTGCTGAACAACACGACCGCCGTGTACGGGCTGAGCTTGCCGGCTTCGAGCATTTTCGTGACAGGATCGATCTGCCCCATGGCTTGCGCCACATACTTATAAAAGAATCCCATCAACAGACCCGCCGCAACGGAGATTACGATACCTTTCACCGGCGTTTTCGTGTTGCCGCTGGACAGCCGTTTGTAGGCGAGCGCGTCAAGGATGATGGCGACCATGATTGCCGCCACGCCCAGCCCGAGCATCGGCGCGTTGCCGACCTTGGTGGACAGATACGTGGTGACGACACCAAGACAAAGCGCCAGCCCGACGCCGACCGGGAACGCGACGGCCAGCCCGGCGATGTCAATCGACGCGACAAGCAAGATGTTAGACAGGTTGAAGATCACGCCGCCGAGCAATGCCGAGCCGA
The DNA here is from genome assembly GCA_903847485.1 of uncultured Verrucomicrobiota bacterium. Taxonomy (GTDB): domain Bacteria; phylum Verrucomicrobiota; class Verrucomicrobiia; order Limisphaerales; family JAJXZI01; genus CAINDV01. The sequence continues at coordinate 1,690 of CAINDV010000663.1, read as the reverse complement.
GCCATTGGCTGTCGGCTTGTTGCAGGTCGGCGAGGAACCCGCGTCCGCCGCTGCCGGTGCTGCCCATCGTGAACGCCAGCAGCAGCGATAACAGGAATACGCCGATGGCATAGTCCCAGTAGAAGAGTTGGAACCGCCATTCCTTGCTCGCCAGTTTTTGCGTGTTGGCCCACGATCCCCAACACAACATCGTAATGAGGCACATCAGCACTGCGACCGGATATGATTCAACTATAAACATGATTTGTTCCTTTCATTTGTCATTTGTTAAATGCCTGTAATTCCGCACACGAGGAGAATGCCTGATTCGGGTTGCCGCCAAAAGCCGGTTTACCAATAACCCGGACGCCAAAGACCTTCACCGGGGCCGACAACTGGCAACCGAAGCTTTCTCCTTCCTTTAGCGAGCCCGCGTTGCTGCCGGTGGTGGTCGGATAATCCTTCAGTTCCCCGGCGTCTTCCCATGCCCCACCGGAGCTGGTCTGGATCTGGATGCGCGGTTTGCTGGCACTGGCATCAAACCAACCGCCGACGTTGACGGTCTTCCCATGGACAAAGACCACGCGTGCTATGGTCTTCGGTTCTGCCAACGTCACCGCATACCAATCCTCTTTCGGCCATTTGCCGTCACTGGTGGTCACATAGGAACTGTCGTTTTCGTCGTTGATCGAACCTTTAACATCCCCATTGCGCGACCGGCTCTCGGTGCCATCTGCCAGCACATTGCGGCACAGCGGCAACCAGATCCTATAGCTCTCGCCAAAGGTGCCCGCATCGGCAAACGGAATGAGGCGGATCTTCCGGGGCAGATCGCGCACGAGGGCGTTGCAACGGAACACCAGGGCATGTGGCCAGCGTTTGACTTTCTCCGGCGCCGGTTCCGGCGAAATCGCCAGCATCGTCAGGTCCGGCTTGCTGATGCTTACCGTCCTGATCGGCAGACCTTCCGCTCCCAGCAAGGCTTCATCGGCCGCCAATACCAACGGGCCATACATGATAGCGATCTTCCCCGCGTTCTTGTGATCGCCGACTATCACCCGGGGCTCCAGCTTGAAATCCAACTCCAGCTTGTCGCCCTTGGCCCATTTACGTTTGATGGCGGCGTAGCCATCCTTCCCCGTATTCGCCTTCACCGCCTTGCTGTTCACTTTCACCGTTGATTCGCGGCACCAGGCCGGGATACGCGCTTTGACTGCGAAGGACGCTGCCGACTCGGGCTCCACCGTGATCACGATCTTGCCATCGCTGGGATAAATCGTTTCGGTTGTCAGCATAACCGCCTTGCCATTACGCAAGGTCAGTTTGGCCGTGCCGGCGTCATAGAGATTAATCACCACGCCGTCGGCATCGACACTGGTGGAAAAGGTCGGAATCAAGGCAACCCCGCGCGGGCCGCTGGACAGGCAGCATGTGACGTCGGGGTCGCTCGTAGAGCAATAGTACGTCTTCTTCCCTTCCAGCATCGTGTAACAGGTCCAGGCGGTGCCATCCGGCAATTGCGCCGCAAACAAATGATTGAACACCGTCTTTTCGAGTTGTTCGGCATAGCGGGCTTCACCGGTCAGCCGTAAGAGATGCGTATTGAGCTGGAGCCAGGAAACCGTTACGCAGGCTTCGCAGGTGTTATTGACGTTAGACAGATCAAAATCACCTTGGAAACATTCGCGGGCACTGGCCGACCCGGAGATAT
>CAINDV010000662.1 GCA_903847485.1 uncultured Verrucomicrobiota bacterium | reverse complement strand
CAGATTCACACGCACTGTGTCCTCATCAACACGAGCGTGCGCCAGGACGGGACGACCGGGGCGTTGCACAGCATCAACTTCTTTCGCGCCAAACTGCTGCTGGGGGCGGTGCATGAGACCGAACTGGCGCGGCAGCTCCAGCAGCGCTTGCACGTCGGCATCGAGCCGCAAACCGTCGGGTTTGGCCTCGCCGGCCTGCCCGAATCCGTCTGCCGCCATTTCTCCAAACGCAACACCACCATCCAGCAAGCCATGGCCGAGCGCCATGTCAGCGGCCCGGTGGCCGCCAAGGTGGTCACGCGCGAAACCCGCCCACGCAAGGAGCACGTCCCGGCGGGCCGGCTGTTCCAATCCTGGCACCAACAAGGCCGGAGTCAGGGCTGGGGACCGGAGCAGGCGGCCAAGCTGGTTCAGGTGCAGCACGCCGTGGTTGCCAAACCCCTCGAGCCCGCCTTGCGCACCAAACTGGCGGGCCTGCCGCACGAACAGCAAACGCGCAAACGGCTGATCAAACTGGCGCGGGTGACGGCGCTGCAGCAGGGGGCCGGTGGCCAGGAACTCCTGGCGAGTCTGGAGCGGTTGCACCTGCCGGCGGGCCAGACGATTCTTTGGCGTCCGCACCCGGCCAACAAGGACAAGGGCGAGGGGCAAACACCCGCGCGCACGCCCCGAAGTCATTCCCAGGAACACGCTGCCAACCGGCCAGACCAGCCCGTGACGTCGCGCCCGCAAGCTCGCACCGAGCCGTTGCCGGTTGCCCCACCGGCACCGGACCAACCCACGCAGCCGCCAGCGCCGGAACCGGCGACTCGCAGCCCAATGCCACCGCGCCCCCAACCGAGCCCGAGCCGGAGTGCCGACCGGCCGAGCGCAGAAGTGCCGGCGGAACCGCCGCCCGAAGCCGTGCCGGATCGGCCGTTGCCGCAAGCTGCGGCCCGCCAGGAGCCGGCCAGCGCAGGGCCGTCCCGCCCCGCGCCGGAAAATAAGTCGGACCCAACCCGGTCGCCGGAGGGAGCCGCCAGGCAGACCACGCAACGCCCGCCGAGCGCGGCGAGGAGCACGCCGGCAAACGCACACGGCGCGTCGCCGAAGTCCCGCGACCCCGAGGCCGCAGCCAACCGCGCCCAACCCGCGCCGGAACACGGTGCCCGTCAAACTTCCTCGCCGCCGCCCCCCGGCCAGACGGCTGCGCCGGGCACCGCCGCCAACCAGCGGAAGCGGCCCGAAGCTTCCAGCTCGGGACAACAGCAGCGCCAGCAAGCGTCACCCGGCGGCACGGCCGAACCGGGACGAGCCGCGGATGAATCACGCTCGGAACAAGCCCACGGGCGACCCGCGGGTTCCCGCCGAACTCCGCGCAAACAGCGCGTGCGTAACCGCATGTTCGAGCGGACCTTCGGGGCCGCGGTGGACCGCATTTTTCCCGCAAAGCAGACGCGACAGCGGCTCACCCGGCTGGCGAAGAAACTGGCCCAGGAGCATGGGGCCGACGAGCCTACCTTCCAGCGCGTCTTGCGCGACATGCGGCCCGGCGCGGAGCGCGCGTATTTGCATGTCGAGCGGCCCCGGCTCTTTCCCCATTCGCCGATCCCCGCGCTCAAGTGGCTGCGCGTGCCCAAGCTGGCCTTGGGCGACAAGCCCATCAAGTGGGGCGACATCCGGTGGAAGCAGAATGTGATCATTGGCGAGTTGCGGATTCAACAGCGGCACCTGTTCCCGTCGGCAGGTCGCCGGAGTTCCTTGCACAATCTGGCGCTTCCAGCGTTGCATTTTTCGTTCAAGAAATCAAAATGGCAGCCACGCAAGCAATCGCCCAAGCGCGCCCAACAAAATGTGCAGCAGCCACGAACCGCAGGACGACCGTCGCCGTCGTCGTCGCAGAAAGACCAGCGGCAGGACCACTCACAGTCGCCGTGAGCGGGGATTATGAATTTCGCCTGCCCCAAGTGCTCGCAGGCGTGCGGGTTGTTTACGGGTGTCTGCTCCCACTGCGGCCTGTCGCTGGCCCTCGGCTCGGTGTTGAAGTTCCACTGGCAGCGGGCGCGGGCGTGGCTCACGCGCGCCTCCCGCTTGCGCTGCCCGCAGTGCGGTTTCCCCAATCCGATCCCGGCGCGGTGTTGCGCGCACTGCCAGAGTGACCTCACCGTCCGGTTGGCCGTGGAGTCCGTCGTGGCTCCGCCGCGCCGGCGGTGGCACCGTTGGCTGCGCGGCATTGATGCCCCCACCAAACGGCGCATCCGGTGGGTGTATCTTCTCTTCAGCGCCGCGCTGCTCTGGTGGCTGGTGGGCTATGTGGAGAGCCACGGAGGCACGCCGATCGGCGGCTTCGCCCTGTCGGTCGTCTATGTGGCGGT
>CAINDV010000661.1 GCA_903847485.1 uncultured Verrucomicrobiota bacterium | reverse complement strand
GACGCTGGCGATGGTGTTTCAATTGGCGCGCGTGGCCGAAAAACACTGGCGTCGCCTCAATGGATATGAGTTACTGGCCCGCGTGATCGCGGGCGTGCAGTTTGTCGATGGCGTCGAACTGATCCCCAAGGCCAAAGCCGCCTAAACCAATGTTACCCTTGGGATGCACTTCCACCCCGCCATCCACAACTTCTGGACATTTCTCTGGAACCGTACAACGCGCCGTCGTTCCCCTGAGCCAGTCCAGCGTTAGGCGTCGACCCGTCTCCGAGGCTGGCATTGAAAGTGTGGAGTGTGGTGTACGCTGTCCCGTTGGTCGTAATCCTGTACACCGTACCGTTGCCGTGTGTGCCGTCCCCCGGCCCTCCTGATGCCGTGGTGCCATAAAGCGCACCATCACCACCCTGCAATAGCGCACCGTTTGGGTTTACGCTCCACCAGGAGCCGTTGGTCGCGAAAGTGTAGATGAGCCTGAAGTCAGAACCGTTCGTGCCTTACCGGAAGACCGCGCCGGTGCGGTTGGTACCACCGTATAAGGTCGTGCCGTAGAGTCCCCCGTCGTGGCCTTGTGACAGCCGACCGTATGGTGGACCAGCGTTCACGCCAGTCTTGTCGAAGCTGTAAATTTGAGTGTAACCGTCAGGGCGCACTTTGAAGATAGTTCCAGCACCATTGCTGCCACCTTGGGAAGTCGTGCCGTACAATTGACCATCACGACCCTGTAGCAGATCCTCAGGATAGCGTCCGTTGGTTTTGTTCGTGCGAAAGCTATGGAGTATTGTGTAGCTGGTAACGTCGGTGGCGAGTTGGAACACAGTACCAGCGTCGTTACTCCCGCCATCGAGGGTCGCACCGTAGAGCATCCCGTCGCTGTGTTGCATTAACGGGAATGAGGTCTGCGATCCGTCGTTCGTGGTCATGGTGTGGAGCACGGTGCAATCGGTGCCGTTCGTGCTCAGTTTGAGCAGCTTGCTGAATTGTCCAGCACTCCAGTGGGTCCCGACGTTTCCTGGACCGTACAATGCGCCGTCCCTACCCTGCGTCAATTCTGCTGCGAAATCGTGGAGCGCGGTCTGGCCGCTGCCGCTGGTGCTCATTTTGAAAATCGTGCCGCTGTTGCTTGCGCCGCCCAACCCGGTCGAACCGTAGAGCGATCCATCGTGGCCTAGCAGGGGTGAGAGTGGGTGGCCGCCGTCGCCCCCGGCGTAACTGAAACTGTAGGACACATTGCAGCCATTACCATCGCCATTCAGCCGGAACACCGAGCCATTGTTGTAGGTCCCACCGCTGTACGTCGCGCCGTAAAGGGCCCCGTCACGACCTTGCATCAAGCCGCGAGCAGGAGTGACACCAATGTTGTCGAAGCCATTGAAATCCCAAACCACGCTAAAGCCTATTCCATTTGTTCCAACTTTGAAAACGGTGCCCCAATCGAAGAGGCCGCCTCTGGGCGTCACACCATAGAGCGCTCCATCAAGCCCATGTACCAGTCCAGAAGCGGGATAATAACCGTCCCCATTCTCAGTGTCGAAGTCGTAGACGTGAGTGTAACCCAAGCCGTTTGTTCCCAGCTTAAATACCGTGCCCCATCCATTAGTTCCCAAAGACTCAGTAGTGCCGTACAACATACCGTCGCTAAGCTGCAGAAGTGTGGACCTTGGAATACCGCCATCCCAACTCTGGCCGGTACCGAAGCTGTAAAGCACTGCAAAAGCATTACCATCAGTGCCGATTTTGAATACCGTTCCCTCGTAGCCAACCCCGCCACCCCAAGTCGTGCCGCAGAGCATGCCGTCAGCGCCCTGGATCAGGCCGGCTTGAGGAGAACTCCCGTCTCCGCCGACACCTGTGAAGGTGTGCAGAACCAAGTATCCAGTCCCATTGGTGCTCACTTTGAACACGGTGCCGCTGCCGCCGAAGCCAGTGCCATGGGTCCCGCCTTCCCTAGTTGTGCCATACAAGGCACCGTCGGTGCCTTGTACTAGCCCGGCTTCAGGATGGCACCCGTCAAGTCCAGGATATCCGAAGTTGTGGATGACCACATAACGAGTGCCGTCCGTTGCTAGCACTGAACACAGTGCCATTAGTCTGGGCTCCGCCCCCTGTGGTTGTGCCGTAGAGCATGCCGTCGCTCCCTTGCAGCAAGGGGCCGTCTGAGGGCTGCGCTCCATCTCCTGGAGCGCCAAACGTGCGTAGCCGAGCGTAGGCGGTGCCACTGTTGCTAAGCCTAAACACCGCGTTGCCCACCGTGCCGTAGAACGCCCCGTCGGTGCCTTAGATAAGAGGCGCGTCAACGCTGCTACCCGACTGGTCGGGGAAACCAAAAGATTTGAGTCACTGCATGGTCCACTACCCGTTGGCGGAAGCAGCCGTGCAAATTGCCCAGCTTAGGACCAACGACCCAGCGAGGATGCGCCTGATCGCGCGGTAGGTATGGCGTCCGAATTGCATCTGCTGCACCCTTCTTATGGGTGCACAACCGGTGTTGGGGACGAAGTACCTTACGTGGACTCGCCTTTGGTGTCAGCGGGCTTGGCCCCTTCCGCAGGCTTGGCTTCCGGGGTAATCGGAGCCGCAGACTGAAAATCCACCCATTCCAAAATAGCGATCTTAGCGGCGTCGCCCTGACGCTGGTTCAACTTGACGATGCGGGTGTAACCGCCACGCCGTTCCTTATAGCTCGGCGCGATCTCCTCGAACAGGATGCGGATAACGTCCTTTTCCAAGCGCCACACCTTGCGCTCTGCCTTGCGCAGGGTGTTGCCTGGGCCGTGAGTGCGCAACCTGGCGTTAGCGAGGCGTCGGGCGTGGATCGTCCCTTTCTTGCCCAGGGTGACCATCTTCTCGGCGACAGACCGGGCCGCCTTCGCCTTGGCGAGGGTGGTGGTGACGCGCTTGTGAAGGATGAGGCTGGACACGAGGTTGGCGAGCATCGCATTACGATGCTGGCCAGTGCGGCCCAGTTTGGCAGTTCGCTTAAGGTGTCTCATAAACCAAAACCCTGACTATTCCGCAGCCGGTTGCGGCTCTTCCTTCGGGGCAGGCGCTTCAATCATTCCTGGTTCAAAGGTCATGCCCAGCACGAGTTTCAACGCCGTGAGCTTGTCTTTGATTTCATTAAGCGACTTCTTGCCGAAGTTGCGATATTTGAGCATCTCCTGCTCGGACTTCATAGCCAACTGGCCGACAGTGGTGATGTTGGCATTGTTGAGGCAGTTGGCGGCGCGGACGCTCAACTCAATCTCGTTGACGCTCATCTCGAGAAGCCTCTTGAGCTTCGCCTTCTCTTCATCTTGCTTGTCCACGACTTCCTCGAACTCGACGGCATCCTTGTCGTAGCCGACAAAGACATCCAGGTGGTGCTGCAAAATGGCGGAGGCTTGGGTCAACGCATCTTCTGGCGTGATACGACCATCGGTCCACAGCTCGAGGATCAGCTTATCATAGTCGGTTTTGTTGCCGACACGGGCCGCCTCGACATTGTAACGGACGCGGCTGACCGGCGAAAAAAGCGTGTCAACGGCAATGACGCCAATGGGCTGGCCGGGCTTCTTGTTTTCGTCGCCCGGGCAGAACCCGCGCCCGACCCGGACCTCGAGTTCCATATCGAACTTCTTTTTCTTGTCCAAGGTGCAAATGTGCTGCGTGGGGTTGACGAGTTCGAGGTTCTGGTTGACCTGGATGTCAGCGGCCGTAACCGCCCCTTCCTTGTTCACGGACAGAAGCAGGGTCTGCGCGTCGCGGCTGTGCGCCTTAAACTTGACCTTTTTCAGATTGAGGACGATGTCGGTCGCATCTTCCACCACCCCATCAATGGTGGCGAATTCGTGCATCGCGGTATCAATCCTCACCGAGGTGATGCCCGCCCCCTCAAGCGAAGAGAGCAGTACCCGGCGAAGCGAGTTGCCGACGGTGTGGCCGTAGCCGGTCTCAAAGGGTTCGGCAACGAATTTGGCGTAGGTGGAGGTGGCGCTGGACTCGTCTTTGGCCAAGCGCTTCGGTATCTCAAATCTTCCCAGACGTACTGGCATGTTTTTCTTTCTGCAATTGTAATCTGACTGACCGCCAATTTCCCGCAGCGGCGACAGTCCGTATAATTGCTTTTGGCTCCCCAACAGCGGGGTGCCGGTAGTTTTAGCGGGAGTAAAATTCGACTACGGTCTGCTCGTTGGCAATCGGCTGGATCTCGTCGCGAGTCGGGATCCGCATGACGACCCCCTTGAACTCGTCCTTGTTAAGAGAGAGCCAGTCGGGCACGGCGCGGCTGGTTGAGCTTTCTAAACCCTTGGTCGCGAGTTGACGCGAAACATTGTTGTTTTTGACGTCCACCGCATCGTTCACCTTAAGGGTGTAAGAGGGGATATTGACCTTGCGGCCGTTGACCCGGATATGGCCATGACAAACCATCTGCCGGGCACCGGCCCGGGAATTGGCGAATCCAAGATGGAAGACGACGTTGTCGAGCCGCGTCTCGAGCATCTGAAGCATGTGCTCTCCGGTGACGCCACGGCGACGCAATGCGCGCTCGTAAACATTCCGGAACTGACGTTCCATCAGTCCGTAGTAATAACGGAGCTTTTGCTTTTCAATCAGGCCAAGACCGTATTCCGTCTGCTTGCGGCGGCTCTTAGGACCGTGAACGCCAGGCGGAAAGTTGCGCCGCTCCAAATACTTGGAAGGGCCAAAGATCGGAACCCCAAAGCGGCGACTGATGCGGACGCGAGGACCAGTATAACGTGCCATACGTGATGTAAATAGTTCTAAGTGCGGATCAGACGCGGCGCTTCTTGCGCGGACGACAGCCATTATGCGGCACCGGCGTAATGTCTTTTATGGTGTTGATTTCAAGGCCAATGGCCTGGAGGGCACGAATCGCCGATTCACGGCCGGAACCGGGACCCTTGACCCGCACTTCAACTTCCCTCAAGCCGTGCGACATGGCTTGACGGGCGGCGTCCTGAGCGACCTGCTGAGCCGCATAGGCCGTGCTCTTGCGAGATCCCTTGAAGCCAACCCGGCCGGCGCTGGACCAACCAATCACATTCCCTTGCATGTCGCTGATGCTGACCTGGGTGTTGTTGAAGGTGGCCACAATGTTGGCGATGCCGACCTGAATGTTCTTGGCACCCTTGATCTTGACGATCTTCTTGGAAGCCGAATCATCGCCCAGCAACTCGTCGGCGGTCGGCGCGGTGCCTGCCACCGGCCCCTCAACTACAGGCTTGGGTACCTCCGCGGCGGCGGCGGATTTTTTCGGAGCTTTGCCGTCCGGCGCAACTCCGTCGCCCTCCGGCTTGGCCGCCTTCTCGGGTTTGGAAGCCTTGTCAGTCTTCTCTCCCCCAGCAGTGGCGTTCTGCTTGGGTTGCTTCTTGGGGGCGTCCTTTTTCGGCGCTGTGGCGGGATGAGCCGCCGTATCTTTGGTCTCGTCAGCCATGGGTGTTGTTAGTGAATGCCGGTCTTCGCGTTAGGATTGCGCTGCACCCCAACCGTCTTACGCGGACCTTTGCGGGTGCGAGCATTGGTTTGCGTACGTTGCCCGCGCACCGGCAGACTGCGCATGTGCCGGATGCCGCGGTAGCACTTGATGCCCTGCAACCGCTTCAGATTCATGCCGATCTCGCGGCGAAGGTCGCCTTCGATGACATACTTGCCTTCCTGAATCGCGTGAACGATCTGGGATAACTGCTGCTCCGTCAAATCTTTGGCTCGCGTGCTGGCAGCAATGTTAGCTCTCTCCAGGATCTCCACCGCATTACGCGGTCCGATGCCGTAGATGTAGCGGAGCGCAATGTCAATGCGCTTCTGGCTGGGAATTTCAACGCCGATGATACGTGCCATATAGGATGTGTCTAACCTTGCCGTTGCTTGTGCCGGGCATTGGTGCAAATGACGCGGATAACTCCGCGACGACGCACTATTTTACAGTGCTCGCAAAGTCTCTTTACTGATGCGCGAACTTTCATTGTCTCAAATTTGTTTTCTGCTCAACCAAATACCCTTGCGCCACATCGCAAGGCGAAATTTCCAAGTTTACCTTCATGCCGATCTCGAGGCGTGCGACAGGCTGGCTGCGCTTACGCCAAGCCACCAAACGGTGCCCGTTAACCAACGCCACACGGCATCGACCCTTGGGCAATAAGGCGACGATCACGCCCTCAGCGCGGATGTCGGCTGCTCGTGCCATGTCAAGATTTCCGGTTCACCGTCCGTCACCAAGACCGTGTGCTCAAAATGGGAGGAGAGTGAACCATCTTCCGTCACCACTGTCCAGCCATCATTTAGCACTTTGACCGCCGCCACCCCGGCATTCACCATCGGTTCAATGGCTATCGTCATACCAGGCCGCAACTTGGGCGATGATTTGCCGTCCACAAAATTCGGCACCTGCGGATCTTCATGCATGGACCGACCGACACCGTGCCCGACAAACTCGCGAACCACGTTGAACCCGTGGCCTTCGACACACTGCTGCACCGCCCGCGAAATGTCCGACACTCGATTGCCAGGCATAGCCTGGGCGACACCCATATAGAGAGCCTGCTCGGTGGCATCCATCAACCGCTGAGCCTCGACGGCACAACCGCCCACGGACACGGTCCGGGCGAGATCCCCGATGAACCCACCATAGCTTACCCCGACATCCAAACTCACGATGTCTCCGAACATCAACCTGCGCCCTCCAGCTACACCATGCACCACCTGCTCGTTGACCGAGATACAAGTGTTACTGGGATACTTCTTATAGCCCAGAAAGGCGCTCCGACCTCCGTGCTGCAAGATGCGGCGCGCGGCGAATTCGTCCACGTCACGGGTCGTTTGACCCGGCTTCAAATAATCAATTATCTCTTGCAACACAAGACTCGCAACCTGGCAAGCCTTTCGCATCGCTTCCTGTTCTCGCTCTGTTTTTACAATGATCACTACCGGACGCCCGCTCACAGAATGCCAGCCCCGTGCCGCAACCCGCGAACTTAGGGTGCAAACTAGAACTAGAAACGACCCTTGATGCGACCCTTCTTCAGGAAGCCGTCGTAGTGCCGCATCAAGAGGTGGGACTCCATCTGGCGCATCGTGTCCAGCAAGACGCCGACCGTGATCAACAGACTGGTACCGCCAAAGAACTGAGCAACCGCGTAGGGAATGTCCATGCTCCGATAGAGTAGATTCGGAATGATAGCGATGATGGTGAGGAAGACCGCCCCAGCCAGCGTGATGCGATGCATGGAATTATGCAAAAACGTGCTGGTGGCCTGCCCCGGGCGCACCCCAGGAATGTAACCGCCGTTCTTCTTCAGATCGTCGGCAATCTGCAACTCATTGAACTGGGTCGCCACCCAGAAATAGGAGAAGAACATGATCATCAGCCCGTAAACCAGATTGTACCAAAACGAGTGCTCTTGCAACACCGCATAGAGGTCACGAAAGATGCCAATGCCGGTCTTGGAATAGAGCGTCTGAAAGATCATCGAGGGAAACATCAAGATCGCGCCGGCAAAAATAATCGGCATCACGCCAGCGTAATTCACACGCAGGGGCAGGAAGGAGGTTCCGCCGCCGTAAACCTTGCGACCGACGGCACGCTGGGCGTACTGCACGGGAATCTTGCGCTGGGCCTGGGTAATGGCAACCACCGCAGCCACGACTACGAACAACAGAACGATCAAGACAATCGCATGGCCCAGATTCATCTTGGACTCCACATCGCCGTGGGACAGGAAGGTGTCATAGAGTCCCCGCACGGCCGCCGGCAGCCGCGCCAGAATGCCGATCGTGATGACCAGCGAAACGCCGTTGCCAATCCCCCGCTCGGTGATTTGCTCGCCTAACCACATCAGTAGCAGTGTCCCAGTAGTAAGCACTAAGGTGGTTTGAATGCGATACCACCAAATGTTTTGATACAGAACTAAGTTGCCTTGGAATCCTTGAAATATCTTGCCCGCGTTTTCCCACCCTAAGGCCATGACGAAGCCCTGCCCAAGGCAGAGGATCAGGGTCAGATATCGTCCATACTGGATCAACTTTGGACGTCCGCCTTCTTCCCGAGCCAACTTGCTCAACTGAGGGACTACCGCCGTCAGTAACTGAATGATGATCGTCGCGCTGATGTAAGGCATGATGCCCAACGCCGCAATGGCACAGTTCTCCAAGGCCCCGCCCGTGAACATGCTATACATCCCCAGCACGCCACCGCCCTCCTTCTGCCCCATCTTCTGAAAATACTCGTGCAGCGCCGGACCGTCCAAACCGGGCACGGTGATGACCGACATCAGCCGGCAGATGGCGAGCAGCAACAAGGTGAACAAAATCCGGGACTTAAGCTCCGGGATCTTGAAGCAGTTGGCGAAGGTGTTAAAGATGGAGGCTATCATGCCTAATTAGTCGCCGCGCCTACACCTTCCCCGCAGCCGGCTTGTTGATCAACTCACACTGCCCGCCCAAGGCCTCGATTTGCGCCTTGGCAGAAGCACTGAAGGCATGAGCGCAAACCGTCAGCTTCTTGGCCAATTTGCCATTGCCCAAGATTTTGATCCCGTTGCTTGGCCCGTTAGCCAACCCGGCCTGTTTCACAGTCACCACGTCCACCCGCGCACCATCCTCGAACTGATTCAAGGACGCCACGTTCACTGCGGCATAGACCGTCGCGTGCCGGGCGTTGCTAAAGCCACGCTTGGGAATACGGCGAATCAAGGGCATCTGCCCGCCCTCAAAACCGGGTCGAATCGAACTGCCCGACCGGGCCGTCTGACCCTTGCCACCGCGCCCGCTAGTCTTGCCGTGGCCACTGGACTCGCCCTGACCGAGGCGCTTCCGCCGGTGCTTGGCACCGGGACGGGGTTTCAAATCGTGCAAACGCATAAGTTAAATGTTCACCATTTCGCCTGCGGCGGCTGCGACTGGCTCGGCCGGGAGTTGCGGCGGTTCCGGCTTCTTCACTGCCAGTCCGCGGTTGGCAAAAATGGTTTCCCGCAGTCGTAGTTGCTGTAGTGCAACCAAGGTAGCCTTAACCACATTGGCAGGATTCTTTGATCCGAGCGACTTACTCAATACATCCTTCAAACCCACCGCCTCTAGGACGGCGCGAACCGTCTTGCCCGCGATAATTCCGGTGCCCGGCGAAGCCGGCCTAAGTAAAACATAACCACCGTCAAAGCGGGCGGTCACCTCGTGCGGAATGGTTGGACCTTTGACCGCGATGGAGACCAGCATCCCCCTGGCCACTTCGCCACCCTTGCGGATCGCGTCGGCGACCTCGCCGGCCTTGCCTAGACCAACCCCCACCTTGCCCTGCTTGTCGCCAGCAACCACGAGCGCGCTGAAACTAAAGCGGCGTCCGCCTTTGACAACCTTGGCCGAGCGATTGATGAACACGACTTTCTCTGCCAGTTCAACCCCGGATTTGCTGTCAAAACTGCCTTCCGAACGCGCGCCGCCCGGACGCCCGGGCCGTCCGCGACCGCCACCGCGCGAGCCACGCGCCCCGGCGTTTTCTACTTTCGTTGGTTCCGCCACAATATTCTTTTGGGTTGAAAATTAAAACTTGAGACCCACTGCGCGCGCAGCCTCAGCCAATGTTGCCAGTTTGCCATAGACCGGCTTACTCTCTTTACTATTACCCTTCTTCCAGTGATAGCGCGCTCCGCCGCGATCGAAGACCACTTGAGTGATTCCCTTGGCCATGGCCGCTTCCGCAGCCAGTTTGCCAACGACCTGCGCACTGGTGGTATTGGCTGATAGCTTCCCCGGTGACTCGGACTTCTTACTAAGTGTGGAGGCCATCGCCAGCGTCACTCCAGCCGCGTCATCAATAAACTGAACGTATATGTGTTGGTTAGTAAAGGCGACACTCATTCGCGGGCGAACGCCGGTCCCAATGACCGTCTTCCGCACTCGCCAATGGCGCTTTCGTTCCAGTTGAATCTTTTTGTCAGTTCTCATCTCAATGCGTCACGGATTTTGCCGGGCTATCTTTTCTCCATCAGACAACTCTTACTGGACGGTCTTGCCTTCCTTGCGCTCAACACGCTCGCCGACATAGCGCACTCCCTTGCCCTTGTAAGGTTCCGGCGGGTAGAAGCTACGCAGTTCGGCCGCCACCTTGCCGACGATTGACTTATCCGGTCCTTCAATCGTGATCTTAGTGTTTTCCTCGACAGTCACCTTGATCTGGCTAGGGATAGGATAGGCAATCGGGTGGGAAAAGCCCAAAATCATGTTGACCGTGCTACCTTGAACATTGGCCTTGAAGCCTACCCCTTGAATTTCCAATTTCTTAACGAATCCCTCGCTGACGCCTCTAACCATGTTATTGACCAAGGCGCGGCTCAATCCGTGCAGGGCCTTAGCTTGCGCGTCATCGCCTTCCCGGCTCACGAGCACTTCGCCCGCGACAACCTTCAGGCTGGTACGTGCCGGCAACTCCCAACGGAGTTTGCCCTTCGGGCCTTCGACTGAGATAGAACGGCCCTTCACCTCGACCTTGACTTGGGCCGGGATGCCGATGGGTTGTTTTCCAATTCGCGACATAAAATTCGCAGCTTACCAGACGTAACACAGCACTTCGCCGCCCAGATTCTTTTTCCGGGCCTCAGCACCGGACATAACACCCTCGGGTGTGGAGATAATGGAAATGCCCAACCCGGCGCGTACCCGCGGCATCTCCGTGGACCCAACATAGCGGCGCAATCCCGGCCGGCTGATCCGGCGCAAGCCCTCAATCACGGACTTCTTCCCTTGGTACTTCAGCTTCAGCTTGATCGTTTTCTTCGGCACCTTGCCCTCGACCAAGACATCACTCACATAGCCTTCCTTACGGAGAATTTGGGCAATGCTTTCCTTAATGTGCGAATGCGGCAACTCAACGACCGGTAGTAAGGCCATCCCGGCGTTCCGAATCCGGGCCAACATGTCAGAAATCGTGTCAGTCATACGCTCACCAACTGGCCTTCGTCACACCCGGAATCATCCCGTTCAGCGCGCCTTCACGAAAAGTGAGGCGTGAAACCCCAAATTTGCGCAGGAAGCCGTGGCGGCGACCCGTGACAGCACACCGATTGATGAGCCGGATAGGGCTCGCGTCCTTAGGCAACTTCGCCAGCCCAGCGTAATCACCCTTCGCCTTAAGTTCGGCTCGCTTCACAGCGAATTTCTTCACTGTCGCTGCCTTGCGCTTGTTGCGCTCAATCCATGATTTCTTGGCCATATCTAAAAATTGCTATTTCTCGGCGAACGGAAAGCCCATTAATTTCAAAAAATCAAGGGCTTCGGAGTCGGTGGTAGCGGACGTGACAATGGTAATATCCATGCCCTGGGTTCGCTTGATCTTGTCCATCTCGATCTCCGGGAAAATGGACTGCTCTGCCACGCCAAAAGAGTAATTACCCCGGCCATCGAATTTGCGTGGGGACAATCCCCGAAAGTCACGAATTCGCGGGAGCGCGGCCGCCACCAACCGGTCGAAGAACTCGTACATGGCATCCCGGCGCAGCGTAACTCGGCACCCAATGGGCTGGTTCTCGCGGAGTTTGAAGTTGGCCACGCTCTTGCGGGACTTGCTGATCGCGGCCTTGCGTCCGGTAATTTGAGCCAAGTCCTTGGCCGCATCTTCAACCGCGACCTTCTCCAGCGAGGCACTTACCCCCATGTTGACCACGATCTTCTCCAAGTGTGGTATCTGGTGGACGTTCGTGTAACCACGCTTCGCCTTCAGCGCCGGGAGAACTTCAGTGATATATTTGTTGTAAAGTCGTGACTTCATTTGGCTGGCCTTGGATTCCGGCACGCTTAGGTCGATTGGACGTTGGATTTCCGCCGGGCGGCACGGGAGTCAAAATCAGATGCTTTCATCAAGTTGGAGATATGCACCGTCCCTTCGCGCTCGACAATGGCACCCTGGGGATGCTGCTGGCTCTTGCGCATGTGTTTCTTCATCATGCAGGCACCCTCGACCACCGCCCGTTGTTTCTTGCTGGCGATGGCGATCAACTTGCCGCGCTTGCCTTTGTGCGCACCACTGATGATGACGACCTCGTCGCCTTTTTTTACGTGAAAGTTAGGCATAATCTCAAAGCACCTCGGGGGCAAGGGAGATGATCTTCATGAACTACTTCTCGCGTAGCTCACGAGCAACCGGGCCGAAGATGCGGGTGCCCTTGGGATTGCGCTCCTTGTCTATGATCACAATGGCATTACTGTCGAAGCGCAAATAGGAACCGTCACTGCGTTTGATGGCCTGCCTGGTGCGCACCACAACCGCATCCACAACCTCGCCCTTCTTTACAGTAGCTTCCGGCGAGGATTCCTTAATATGGACTTTGACGATATCACCCACATGGGCATACACTTGGTTGCTACCCAGCACCCCAATGGTAGCCGCCCGGCGCGCTCCGGTGTTGTCCGCAACATCAAGTATAGAACGAAGTTGAAGCATAGCTCTTCCAGATTATACCACCACGAGCGAAACATCAATGGCTCGATCCACAATTTGTACCAAACGCCAGTGCTTGAGCTTGGACAGCGGACGGGTTTCCTCAATCCTCACCTGATCGCCCACCTTCGCCTCGCATTTTTCATCGTGGGCATAGAATTTCTTGTAGCCAGTCACGACTTTTTTATAGCGGGCGTGCTGATACCTTCGCTGAACCCGAACTACGATGGTCTTCGTCATCTTATTGGAGATGACCTCACCGACGCGTTCCTTGCGAACGCCGCGTTTGACTTCTGTTGTGTTGGTCGCTTCAGCCATACAAAAATACTGTGCCGGTTACTTTACCGCCGCCGTTGCCGCCGGCCTAACTGCGTTGCGCAACGCGCTCAGACGCGTCTCAATGCGTGCAACGTCGCGCCGCAGCAACCGCAAACGGGCAGTCTTTTCCAACTGCGCACTAGCCTGCTGCAATCGCAGGTTAAAAACCTCCTGGCGTAAGTCTCGGCCTTTGGCCGCCAACTCCACCACCGTCATGTCTTTGATCTCAGAAAACTTCATGCCTAGTCCCTCACACTGCCGCCCGGTGGCGGGAGATGAATCGAGTTTTGATCGGCAGTTTGGTCGCCGCCAACCGCAACGCCGCACGGGCTTCCGTCTCCGTCACGCCGTCCACCTCAAATATAATGTTCGCTGGCCGAATCACCGCCACCCAAGACTCCAAGGGACCTTTGCCGTGGCCCATTCGCGTTTCCAAAGGCTTCTTGGTGTATGACTTTTGGGGAAAGACACGAATCCAAAGCTTGCCGTGACGCTTCATCGCCCGCGAGATCGCCATGCGGGCCGCCTCGATTTGTTTGGCGTCCATCCAGCAACGCTCCAAGCACTGCAACCCGTACTCGCCAAACGCAACCGTACTCCCGCGCCAAGCCAAGCCCGACCGGTTGCCACGGTGCATTTTCCGATACTTTACTCTCTCCGGCATCATCGCCATATCAAATATCTCCGGTTAAGGTTGGGCCGAAGCTCCTGCAGCAACGGGCTGGCGACTGCGCTTGACAAGCCCGCGTGACTCACCTTTGCAGATCCAGCATTTGATGCCAAGCTTGCCGTAAAGGGTTCTCGCTTCGGCGAAGCCGTAGTCAATGGTGGCTCGGAGTGTGTGCAGTGGAACACGTCCCCAATGATACTGTTCCGTTCGGGAGAGTTCGGCACCACCGAGCCGTCCAGAGCATCGAATCTTGACGCCCTCAGCGCCAAAATCTTTCGCGGTCTGAATGGATTTCTTCATTGCGCGGCGAAAGGAAACGCGGCGCTCAAGTTGAAGGGCAACATTCTCGGCCATGAGCTGGGCATCAATCTCCGGCTGCTTCACCTCGACTATGTCAACGTAAACCTCCTTGCCGGTCATTTTGCTCAGGTCCTCTTTGATTTTATCAATCTCAGTGCCTTTGCGCCCAATAACCACACCAGGCCGAGCCGTGTGTATCGTCACGCGGCAGCGGTTCGCGGCGCGCTCGATGACAATCTTCGGGACGGAAGCAGTTTCAAGTTTCTTTTTCAGAATCTCTCGAATCAGTCCGTCCTCGGCCAGCAGCTTGGCGAACTCTTTCTTGCCGGCGTACCACTTCGAGCGCCAATCTTTGGTGACTGCGATGCGGAGGCCGATCGGATTTGTCTTTTGACCCATACGCTTATTCGTCCGTCAAAACAATTTTAATGTGACAGCGCCGCTTGATGATAGGCCCCGCAGACCCGCGTGCTTTTGGTGTAAAACGCTTGATACTCGCAGCCGCTCCAGCCACCGCCTCCTTGATGCGTAGACGGGCGGGCTTAAGGCTATTGTTATTTTCTGCATTGGCAATGGCGGACTGTAGAGTCTTGGCTACCACACGTGCGGACTTGCGCGGCACCACTGCCAGAACTTGCAAGGCGTCCGCAGCCATAAGCCCCTGAATCTGGCGAACCACTTCGCGCATCTTCTGCGGCGACATGCCCACATTCTTGGTTATTGCTTGAACTTCCATGACTACTTGGCCTCCGCCTTGGCGGTATGCGCGCCATGTTTCTTGAACGTCCGCGTCGGTGAGAACTCACCCAGTCGGTGCCCAACCATGTTTTCTGTCACAAAGACCGGATTGAACACCTTGCCGTTATGCACGGTAAAGGTAAGTCCGACGAAATCAGGAGTAATCATCGAGCGTCGCGACCAAGTTTTGATCGGTGCCTTGGACTTGGTGTCCCGCGCCTTGACGATTTTATCCATCAAGTGGCCGTCCACGAATGGACCTTTCTTTATCGAGCGTCCCATAGTTCTACTTCTGTTTCATCGGACGGCCATCGCGCCGAACGACGATAAACTTGTTAGAGTACTTCTTCTTGTGACGGGTCCGATAACCCTTGGCCAGCAACCCCCACGGGGAAGTCAACTGCTGCCAGCCGCCACCCGATTTCGACTTGCCGGCACCACCACCGTTAGGATGGTCAACTGGATTCCTGGCAACCCCGCGACTGATCGGACGTTTACCAATGTGGCGGGAACGACCCGCCTTCCCAAGCTTGACCTTTTCGTGCTCCAAATTACCGACCTGTCCCATCGTTGCGTAGCACTCCAGGTGAATCCGACGAATCTCGCCGGATGGAAGTTTCAGTTGAGCATAGCCTTCATCCCTGGACATGAGGATTGCGGCGGAGCCAGCGCTGCGCACCGCCTGCCCGCCACGGCCAGGCATCAACTCAAGGTTGTGAACCACAGAGCTAACTGGAATGGATTTGAGCGGGAGCGCATTACCGACCTCGGGAGGCGCCTTAGGCCCGCTCATCACTTTGCCGCCCACTTTCAGTCCTTGGGGTGCAAGGATGTACCGCTTCTCACCGTCGGGATACTGCACCAGCGCCAGCCGAGCGGATCGCAATGGGTCATATTCGATTGCTATCACGCTGGCCTCGACGCCATGCCTGCTCCGGCGCGAATCTACACTCCGAATTTTCTGCTTGTGCCCGCCACCGATACCGCGAGCAGTTACCCGACCATAAGCGTTACGGCCACCAGTCTTCTTGCGAATTCTGACCAATGACTTCTCCGGCTTCGTCTTGGTGATGTCACTGAAGTCCGCAATCGTTATGTAACGCGTGGACGGTGTCAGCGGGCGAAATGTTTTTACTGGCATACGATATCTCGTCTTAGGTCAGTACTATCTTGTCACCCTTCTTGAGCGTGACAACCGCCTTCTTCCAATCCGGTGCCTTCCCGGCTTGCGCGGTTCGTTGCCGACGCAGTTTGCCACGCACATTCATCGTGTTGACCTTCACGACTTTTACTTTGAAGAGTTCCTGCACGGCAGCTTTGATCTCAGGTTTGCTGGCACGCCGATCGGCCACGACAGTGTACTGATTGAGCTTCTCACCCTGCCGGGTGCCCTTTTCTGTTAACCGTACGGTCTTGATGGTCTGAAAACTGTTCATGCGATTGCTATTCCAAGCGTGCCTCGACCTTCGCAAACGCACTGCGCGTGAAGATCAGTTTGTCGCTTTTCAGCACTTGATAGGTGTTGAGTTCTTCGCCCGTCACAACATCCACACACGGGATGTTCCGCGACGCAAGAATGACATTATTATCAATTGGATCAAGCACAATCAAGACAGTTCCAGAGATTTTAAGATTATCCAAGAGTGCGACCATGGTCTTGGTCTTGGGCGCGGCCAATTTGAGGTCGCCAACGACCAGAACATCACCGGCCTTAAGTCGCTCGCTTAGGGCCTTGAGGAGGGCGAGTTGACGGGTCTTCCGGTTAACCTTCTTACCAAAATCTCTCGGCCTTGGCCCGAAGACCACCCCGCCGCCAACCCACAAAGGAGATTGAAATGAGCCAGCACGGGCGCGCCCGGTGCCCTTCTGCCGCCACGGCTTCTTGTTGGATCCGGCCACTTCCCCCACCGTTTTGGTGCAAGCCGTCCCCATTCTCTGATTGGCCATGTGGGCCACCACTGTGTCGTGCACAGCCTGCGTGCCACGCTGGTTCTCGATAAGTTGCAACTTGACCTCAAGCTCACCTTGATCCTGACCCTGATTATCCTTAACCGTAAGTTTCATGAAATGCTACTTCCTAGAGGGTGAAGCCTTGGCGGCACTTTTCTTTTGCTGCGCGGCCAAGGCGGCCGCCTTGGCGGTAGCTATGGCCTGCGCTTTCTGTCGGGCAAGTTGTTGAGGAATTTTCTTGGACTCGCGAATGATGACGTAATCCCCATTGGCTCCAGGAATTGCGCCATGAATCAGGAGAACGTTTTCCGACTCCCGCACCTGGACAACTTGAAGATTCTGAACCGTGCGGCGAACTCGGCCCAAATGGCCAGGCATTTTCATCCCCCGCATGACAGTCCCGGGAAATAATCGCTGTCCGATCGCGCCACCCCGGCGATGCCAACCCTTCGCGCCGTGGGTGCTATCGCCGCCGCAGAATGCGTGGCGACCGACCACCCCTTCAAATCCACGCCCTTTAGTTACCCCGATGGCGTCCACATAATCTCCAACTGCAAACAGGCTGGGGCCTACGATATCCCCGGTCTTGACCTCTTTGGTGAAATTGCGGAACTCCCGAATCTCGGCCACCGCCGTCAAATGCTTTTTCTCACCCTTTTCGCGAGCTTGCCCTGAAGCCTTCGCATCAAGCACCCCATGCTTGACCAGATGGCCAAGCGCAGCCTTCGAAAGGCGCTGCGGCTTCTGATCCCCAAACGCCAACTGCACCGCCGAGTAGCCATCCAACTCACTGGTGCGCACTTGCAAGACCCGGTTCGGGCCAGCCAGCACGATGGTCACCGGTCTCGACACGCCATCCGCGTCATAAACACGCGTCTGACCCAATTTTTTTCCAATAAGTCCAAGAGCCATAGCGATCAGATCTTGATGGTGATGTCCACCCCGGCAGGCAGGTTGAGCTTTTTTAACTCATCCACTGTCTTGGCCGTGGGATCAATAATGTCCAGCAACCGCTTGTGGGTGCGCTGCTCAAACGTTTCCTGCGATTTCTTGTCCGCGTGCGGCGAACGCAGCACAGTAAAGCGTTCAATGCGGGTGGGTAAGGGTATCGGCCCGGCAACCCGCGCGCCGGTTCTTTTCACCGTGTCGGCAATCTCCTTGGCGGATTGGTCAATCACCCGGTGATCGTACGCCTTAAGTCTTATACGAATTCTTTGTCCAGTCATAGAAAGAGCAGTTTTCTGTTAATGACTATCTAAGTTCGGGCCGCTTTCGGCTTGGTGGTATCCAGAATCTTCTCGGCGATACTGTTCGGAACCGGTTCAAAGGCGAGTGGCTCCATCGAATAGGAGGCACGCCCCTTGGAAAGGGATCGAATCGCCGTCGCATAACCGAACATCTCAGCCAGCGGAACTTCGGCATTGAGAATCGTGGCAGTATCCTTGACATCAATGCTGATGATCTTGCCGCGTCGGCGGTTCAAATCGCCAAGCAGATCACCTTGATACTCGTCAGGGGTTGTCACTTCCACCTTCATGAGCGGCTCCAGCAGAATTCCACCAGCCTTCCTAGCTGCGTCTTTCAGAGCGAAAATCCCGGCCATTTTGAAAGCCAACTCATTGGAATCAACTTCATGAAAGGTGCCATCCACCACTTGCACCTTCACGTCCACCATCGGGAATCCAGCGAGCACTCCGCCTTTGACGGCCTCTTCGATGCCTTTGATAACAGCCGGAATATATTCCTTCGGAATGGCACCGCCTACGATCTTGTTTTCGATCTCAACTCCTTTGCCACGCTCATTCGGTTGCAACTTGATGCAAGCATGCCCGTATTGACCACGACCGCCGGATTGGCGGATGAACTTGCCCTCGCCATCGGCTGCGCGCGTGATAGTCTCGCGATAGGCAATCTGAGGGGCTCCCGCAGTCGCTTCCACCTTAAACTCACGGAACAAACGGTCGCGAATGATCTCCAAGTGCAACTCACCCATGCCGGCGATGATGAGTTGGCCAGTGTCCTCGTTTGTGAAACACTTGAAAGTCGGATCCTCTTCCGCGAGTCGCTGCAAGCCCTCACTCATTTTGTCTCTATCCGCGCGAGTCTTAGGCTCGACAGCCATTGAGATAACAGGCTCGGGGAAGGTCGGCGGCTCAAGCGTCACTTCAAAAGACTCGTCGCAAAGCGTATCGCCCGTCGTAATATTTCGCAGACCAACCAGCGCCGCGATGTCGCCAGCATAAGTCGTCTCCACGTCAATGCGTTTGTCCGCCTGGATCATCATCACGCGACTAACTCGATCCCGTTTGCGAGTCCGAGGGTTGTAAATGATGTCCCCTTTCTTAAGGGTGCCGCTATAGACCCGGAAGAATACCAGCTTGCCCACAAAGGGATCGGTCCACAACTTGAAGGCCAGCGAGCAAAACTTGGCGTGGTCGGAGGATGGAACCTGAACGACGGCCTCGGCGTTATCTGTCGCCTGGCCGGTCGCCGACGGAACATCTAACGGAGACGGCAAGTAGTCCACGACCGCATCAACGAGCGGCTGCACGCCACGTTTCTTGAAGGCGGAGCCGCCCAGAACCGGGATCAGTTCGTTCTTACACGTCAACCGGCGGATGGCCGCTTTCAGAACGGCAGGCTCGATCGGCTTGTTATCAATCACCAACTCCGCAATTTGTTCGTCCTTGTTGGAGCACGCGTCAATCAATTCTGCCAAAGCCATCTCTGCGCGCTCTTTCTCTTCGGCGGGAATTCCGACGACCTCATACCTCATCCCAAACTCGTCGAGCGGGTCGTAGATGATGGCTTTTTGGTTCACAACGTCCAGGACGCCCGTCAGGTAGTCCTCTTTGCCGAGGGGCAGAAAAATGGCAAACGCATAAGCTCCAAGCTTCTTGCGCATATCGCTGATGGCGTTCTCGAAGTTCGCTCCCGTCCGATCCATCTTGTTGATGAAGGCAATGCGCGGAACCCGATACTTGGTCGCCTGCCGCCAGACCGTTTCGGACTGGGGTTGGACTCCCGCTACCGCACAGAAAACGGCCACGGCGCCATCCAGCACGCGCAGGGACCGTTCGACCTCGGCGGTGAAGTCCACATGTCCCGGGGTATCAATAATGTTGACCCGATG
Source organism: uncultured Verrucomicrobiota bacterium (assembly GCA_903847485.1). Taxonomy (GTDB): domain Bacteria; phylum Verrucomicrobiota; class Verrucomicrobiia; order Limisphaerales; family JAJXZI01; genus CAINDV01. Next base: position 12,895 of record CAINDV010000661.1, on the reverse strand, counting down.
GGCAATTTCTTCAAACGACTTATACAAGCCACCCTCGCGTTTTTGCGTCCAGTAACAAGTCGTGGCCGCTGAGGTAATAGTGATCCCACGCTCGCGCTCTTGCTCCATCCAATCGGTAACAGTATTGCCGTCGTCCACATCGCCCATTTTGTGGATCAGACCGGTATAATACAGGATGCGCTCGGTCGTCGTGGTCTTTCCGGCGTCAATGTGCGCAGCAATACCGATGTTGCGCGTACGCTCCATCGTATAGGCCCGGCTCGGCGAATTCACCGATTTCTTATTGTCTGCTGCTGCGTCCATCTACAAAATTAGGGGACCAAAAACGCCCCGCCAGTCCTAGCCACCGGGGCGTAAGTATGCAAGTCGTTTCCTACCAGCGAAAATGTGCGAATGCCTTATTGGCCTGCGCCATCTTATGCACCTCGTCGCGCTTACGAATGGCGTTTCCTTGGCCTTGGTAGGCTTCCAGAATTTCGGAAGCCAATGCCTGGCTCATCGGAACACCCTTGCGCGCGTCGGCAAAATTAACAATCCAACGCAACGCGAGGGAAGCCTGGCGTTCCGCGGGCACTTCCAAGGGCACTTGATAGGTGGCACCGCCCATTCGGCGCGGCTTGGTCTCAATGCGCGGTTTGGCGTTGTCCACCGCGCGCTGCAACACCTCAAGCGGGTTGGCGGTCTGGTTCTTAACCACAATTTGGTCAAATGCGCCGTACACAATCCGCTCCGCCGTGCATTTCTTACCACCACTCATGATGGTGTTGACCAATCGGGTAACCAGCGCACTCTTGAACTTCGGATCTTCCGACACTGTGCGCGCTACTGCTCTTCGACGTCGTGACATACTTCTAGTTCTTTAAGTCGCCTTTGCGGCGGCAGGCTTGGTGCCTGCCTTCGGCCTCTTGACCCCGTACTTTGAGCGGCTAACGCGACGTTTTTCAACGCCCGCAGCGTCCAACCGACCCCGCACAATATGATAGCGCACGCCGGGCAGGTCTTTGACACGTCCACCGCGAACCATCACGATCGAGTGTTCCTGCAAATTATGCCCCTCATCCGGAATGTAGGCAATAACCTCATAGCCATTAGTTAGGCGGACTTTGGCCACTTTGCGCATGGCCGAGTTAGGCTTCTTCGGCGTGCGTGTCATCACTTGGATGCACACGCCACGACGGAACGGCGAGTTCTCCAAGGCGGGCGACTTGGACTTGCGCTTTAGTTTGTTTCGGCCCTTGCGGACCAGTTGATTTATCGTCGGCATTTCCGATGATTGTCTAGGTTATCTGCCGTTTGGTGGCAAACGGAAAGTTGAGAATAGCGATCGCGTTTTTTTTTGCAACAGTTATTTGTTCTTTTTCTGGATTAAATCGCCGCCGACTCTTCGTCGGCTAATGCTTCCGGTTCTGACGCGGGCTGTTCCGCTGGTTGTTCGACCAGCGGTTTGAGCCTGACCTTGCGGTGTGAATCATAGCCCGATCCGGCCGGAATGATGTGGCCCATGATGACATTCTCCTTGAATCCGCGCAGGGAATCCACCTTGGCGCGCGTGGCCGCTTCGGTAAGCACTCGGGTCGTGTCCTGGAACGACGCCGCGCTAAGAAAGCTCTCGGTTTCGAGCGATGCCTTGGTGATCCCCAGGAGCACTGGCACAGCCTCCGCAGGCTTGCCACCCAGCTTCTCGACGCGCGTGTTTTCTTCCTCGAAGTCAATTTTGTCCACTTGCTCGCCCCAGAGAAACTGGGTGTCGCCCGGCTCGGTGATGCGCACCTTGCGCAGCATCTGGCGGACAATGATCTCAATGTGCTTGTCATTGATAGTGACGCCTTGAAGGCGATAGACCTCCTGCACTTCATTGACCAGGTGCTCCTGCAATTCGTGCGGTCCGCACACGTCAAGTATTTCGTGCGGGTCCACCGGGCCTTCCGTCAACTGCTGGCCTTTCTTCACGAAGTCCCCCTTGAACACGATCACATGTTTTCCGATCGGCATCAGGTGCTCCTCTTCGGTGTCAGTCTTGGGGTCTTTGATCACGACGCACCGCTTGCCGCGGACGCTCGCGCCAAAGTCAACTATGCCATCAATCTTTGAAATCTCGGCGGCGTCCTTGGGACGGCGCGCTTCGAACAATTCAGCCACCCGCGGCAAGCCGCCAGTGATGTCTTTCGTCTTGGTCGTGCGGCGCGGAGTCTTGGCCAGCAATGTTCCCGGCACGATCTTGTCGTTTTCCTCGACGGCAACGTGCGCACCGGATGGAATCAAGTAGTTGGCCAGCGGTTCTCCTTTGGCATCGAGCACGATAATTTGAGGATGCAAATCCTCCTTGTGCTCAATGATGACCATAGACTCCTGACCGGTCGTCTGATCCATCTCCTGCTTCATCGTCACGCCTTCGATGATGTCGTGGAAGCGCACACGGCCTTCCTTCTCCGAAATGATCGGCACGTTGTAAGGATCCCATTGCACGAAAGCCTCGCCCTTCTTGACCCGGCTGCCTTCCTTGACAGCGACCACAGCACCAATCACCAACGTGTGGGTTTCCAGTTCCCGGCCCTCGTCAGAGACGATCGTGATGGACCCGTTCTTGTTGAGCACGATACTGTTCCCATCTTCAAGTTCGACTAAGCGCAGCTCGTTGTAGCGCGCCATCCCGTCGTGTTTGGCGACGACCTTAGGCTGCTTGAACACGGCTGCCGCCGTGCCGCCGATGTGGAACGTGCGCATGGTGAGCTGAGTGCCCGGCTCGCCGATGGACTGCGCGGCAATGATGCCAATGGCTTCGCCTTCTTTGGCGAACGCGCCAGTAGCCCAGTTCCGACCATAACAGCGCATGCATACACCCTGCTTGCTCTCGCAGGTAAGCACGGAGCGGATCTTGACGCGCTCAACTCCGGCACCATCAATCTTCTTCGCCTTCTCTTCGTCAATCTCGTCGTTGGCTTTGACGAACACCTCCTTCGGATTGTTGGGATTGACGATGTCATCGCAGGAGAAGCGGCCCACGAGTCGTTCGCTGAGTTTCACGATCTCGTCTTCGCCCTCGAAAATAGCGGAGACCCAGATCCCGTTCGACGTGCCGCAATCCTGTTCGCGCACAATCACATCCTGGGAGACGTCCACGAGCTTGCGGGTCATGTAGCCAGAATCTGCCGTCTTCAGCGCAGTGTCAGCGAGGCCTTTGCGGGCACCGTGAGTGGAGATGAAGTATTCGAGCACCGTGAGGCCTTCACGGAAATTGGAAAGAATCGGCTTCTCGATGATCGAGCCGTCGGGCTTGGCCATGAGGCCGCGGATGCCCGCGAGCTGGCGGACTTGCTGGCGGTTGCCGCGCGCGCCGGAATCCACCATGAGATAGACAGGGTTGAACTCTCGCTTATCCTGGTTGCGCTCCAGCGTCTTGATCATGACGTTCGAGATCTGGTCGGTGCAGTGCGTCCAAATGTCAATAATCTTGTTATAACGTTCTCCCGGCGTGATCACGCCCTTGCGGTACTGCTTGTCCACCTCGCGGATGAGCTTGTGCGCTGCCTCAATCTCCTGATCCTTCTCCTTCGGTATGATCATGTCATCCACGCCGATGGAACAGCCGGAACGCGTCGCCTCGCGGAAGCCCAACTCCTTGAGCTTGTCGAGCATCTCCACAGTCTTCTGGTGGCCGCAGACCTTGTAGCATTTCCAAATCAACTCGGTAAGCTGAGGCTTGCCCACATACTTATTACAGAAGCCCATGCCCCCCGGCCAGATTTCGCTGAAGATTACGCGGCCCACAGTAGTCACGATGACCTTGGAATTCTGGTCGCCGTACTCCGTCTTCTGGCCAAAATCCGGATTCGCCATACGGACACGATCGTGGGTGTGCAGCGCACCGTCATCGCAGGCAAAGATGACCTCGGACTTGGAACCGAAGAGCATCAGCTTGTTCACGTCAGCCGGCATCGGAACGCGCGGCTCGGCGGTGAGGTAATAGCAGCCCAGCGTGATGTCCTGCGTGGGCGTGATGATGGGCTTGCCGCTCGAGGGGCTGAAGATGTTCAAGGGTGCCATCATCAGCAGGCGCGCTTCCAATTGAGCCTCGATGGACAGAGGAACGTGAACCGCCATCTGGTCGCCATCAAAGTCGGCGTTGTAGGCGGTGCAGACCAGCGGATGAATGCGGATGGCCTCGCCTTCGATGAGCTGCGGCTCGAAAGCCTGGATCGAAAGCCGGTGCAGCGTCGGGGCGCGGTTCAGGAGAACGGGGTGGCCCTTGGTAACCTCTTCGAGGATGTCCCAGACTTCGCGGGTCTGGCGCTCGATCATCTTCTTGGCCGAGCGGACGGTGTGGACATAGCCCAGATCCTTGAGGCGCCGGATGATGAAAGGCTCGAACAGCACGAGCGCCATCTTCTTCGGCAGGCCGCACTGGTGGAGCTTCAATTCCGGCCCGATGACGATGACCGAACGACCGGAGTAATCCACGCGCTTGCCGAGCAGGTTCTGCCGGAAGCGGCCCGATTTGCCCTTTAGCATGTCGGAGAGTGATTTCAAAGCCCGGTTGCCGGCACCGGTGACGGCGCGACCGTGTCGACCGTTGTCGTAAAGCGCGTCCACCGCCTCCTGCAACATGCGCTTCTCGTTGCGAATGATGACTTCGGGCGTTTTGAGCTGGAGCAGATTTTTCAACCGGTTGTTCCGGTTGATGACGCGGCGATAAAGATCGTTGAGATCCGAGGTGGCGAAGCGCCCGCCTTCCAGCGGGACGAGCGGACGAAGATCCGGCGGGATCACCGGCAAGACCGTCAAGATCATCCACTCCGGGCGGGTCTTGGAGCCTAGGAAGCCTTGGTGCAGCTTGATGCGCTTGGCGAGCTTCTTGCGGATTTGCTTGCTCTTGGTCTCCGTCATCGCAACCTGCAATTGCTCAATGCTCTTGGCCAAGTCCACGCGGGCCAGGGCTTCCCGCACGGCTTCAGCCCCCATCTTGGCCGAGAACGAATCCTGGCCGTAGGTCTCGCGGGCTTCGCGAAACTCCTGCTCGGTAAGCAACTGGTGGGGCTGCAAGGGCGTCGAACCCGGATCAATGACCAGGTAGTCCTCGTAGTAAATGACCCGTTCCAAATCGCGGGAGGTCACGTCTAGCATCAGTCCGATGCGGCTGGGCATGCACTTGAAGAACCAGATGTGACTCACGGGCACGGCCAGATCGAGGTGGCCCATGCGCTCACGACGCACCCGCGCCAGCGTCACTTCGACGCCGCAACGATCGCAGACGATCCCTCGGTGCTTGATGCGCTTATATTTGCCGCACGAGCATTCCCAGTCCTTGACGGGACCAAAAACACGCTCGCAGAACAAGCCGCCTTTTTCGGGTTTGAAGGTACGGTAGTTGATCGTTTCCGGGTTCTTGACTTCACCCTTCGACCAGGAACGCATCGCGTCGGGAGAGGCGACGGAAATGGCGATGTAATCAACCTGGTTGACCTTGTCCAGGCCGAGCAACTCACGGGCGTTTTCCTTGCTGCTGATCATAATGTCTCTGCTCTGCAAAAGGGTTGGGGGTCCGTCACAGGGTGGCCAGCATCGGCGGCGGCGCCGGCTGTTGCGCAGGGTTGGTGTAACCGACCTTCACATCGAGGCCGAGGGATTGCATCTCCCGGACGAGCACATTGAACGATTCAGGGATGCCCGCTTCCAAGCTGTTGTCGCCCTTGACAATGCTTTCGTAGATGCGGGTGCGCCCTTGCACGTCGTCAGACTTGACGGTGAGCAATTCCTGCAGCGAATAGGCGGCACCGTAGGCTTCCATGGCCCACACTTCCATTTCGCCAAAGCGCTGGCCGCCATACTGCGCCTTGCCGCCCAGCGGCTGCTGAGTGACGAGCGAATATGGCCCCACGGCGCGGGCGTGGATTTTGTCCGCCACCAAATGGCCCAGCTTCATCATGTAGATGTAGCCGACCACGACTTCCTGGTCGAAGGTCTCGCCAGTGCGTCCGTCAATGAGGGTCGTCTTGCCATTCTCGCCGACCAACGGTGCGTGGCGGTCTTTCGTCTGCAGATCTCCCGCTTGACGCAGGTAACCGCGGATGTCCTTTTCCTTGATACCGTCGAACACCGGCGTGGCGATCTTGATGCCCAGCAGCCGGCACGCCCAGCCCAAGTGCGTTTCCAGCACCTGGCCGACGTTCATGCGCGAAGGCACGCCCAGCGGGTTCAACACGATTTCCACCGGTGTCCCGTCAGCGAGGAACGGCATGTCCTCTTCCTTGACGATGCGGGCGACGACGCCCTTGTTACCGTGGCGGCCGGCCATTTTGTCACCTACCGACAGCTTGCGCTTGGAGGCGACATAGACCTTCACGGACTTGATGATACCGGTCTCCAATCCCTCGCCGGATTCGGCGCGCGCGACTTCCTCGCCATACTGCATCTGGATGTCGTCGAAACGCTTCTTAAAGCCGCCGATGATTTCGTTAATCTTGTTGCGGATGGGCGACGGATCAATCTCGATCCGATCGTACACCGTGGCGAGCTTGCGCAGGAGCGTCTTGGTGATTTTGCGGTTGGCTGGAATGATGACTTCCCCGGTCTCGCTGTTGACCACGTCGAGCGGGATTTTCTCGCCGAGCAAAATGTTGCTCAACGCTTCGGTAAGCTGATCGCGCAGTTCTTCAAGCTTGGTCTTGTGCTCCTCCTCAATGGCCTTGAGCGCTTTCTTGTCCGTGGACACCACCTTCTCGTGATCGGTTTCTTTCTTGGACGATACTTTCACGTCCATGATGATACCGTAAGTGCCGGACGGAACCTTGAGCGACGTGTCTTTCACGTCGGCGGCCTTTTCACCGAAAATGGCGCGCAGCAGGCGTTCCTCGGGAGCGAGTTCGGTTTCCGACTTGGGCGTGATCTTGCCGACCAAAATGTCGGCCGGCTTTACCTCGGCACCGATGCGGATGACGCCGTCGGTCCCGAGATTCTTGAGCGCCTCGTCGCCGAGGTTGGGAATGTCACGGGTAATTTCTTCCGGCCCAAGCTTCGTGTCACGGGCGGCGACTTCGAATTCGTCAATGTGAATGCTCGTGAAAATGTCGTCCTTGACGATCTTCTCGCTGATGAGGATGGCGTCCTCGAAGTTGTAGCCATTCCACGGCATGAAGGCGACCAGCACGTTGCGGCCCAGCGCGAGTTCGCCGTTGTTGGTGCAAGGACCGTCGGCGATGACCTGGCCTTTGCGGACGGTGTCGCCCTTATGCACCAAAACCTTCTGGTTTATGCAGGTGGCGGCATTGGACCGCATGAACTTGCGGATCGGGTAAACCCAGACGCCCTTCTCAGGGTCGTGCTTCAGCTTCTTCCTGGTTTCCGGCAGCTTGCCGTCTGCGGTGATGACGACGTGGGTGCCGTTGACCGAGGCGACTTTGCCGGATTCCATCGCCACGACCACCGCGCAGGAGTCGCGGGCCACACGCTCTTCGAGCCCGGTCGCCACCAGCGGTGCCTCGGTCACGAGCAAGGGCACCGCTTGGCGCTGCATGTTCGAACCCATCAGGGCACGGTTAGCGTCATCATGCTCCAGGAAGGGAATGAGCGAAGCGGCTACCGAAACGAGCTGTTTCGGCGACACGTCCATGAAGTCCACCTTGTCAGGCTCCATGTCAATGAACTCGCCCCGACCTCGGCAAACCACCCGTTCCTGGGTGAAGATGCCTTTGTCGTCCACGGGTGAGTTGGCTTGAGCTATGAAGTAGCCTTCCTCGCGATCAGCCGTAAGGTAGTCAATATGGGTGCTCACCCGGCCGGCCTCGACCTTACGGTAGGGCGTTTCGAGGAAACCGAAATCGTTGATGCGGGCAAACGTCGCCAGCGAGGCGATGAGGCCGATGTTCGGGCCTTCCGGCGTCTCGATGGGGCAAATGCGCCCGTAGTGGGAAGGATGCACGTCGCGAACTTCAAATCCGGCACGGTCACGAGAAAGCCCGCCCGGCCCCAGCGCCGATAGCCGGCGCTTGTGAGTCATTTCGGCCAACGGATTGATCTGATCCATGAACTGGCTCAGTTGGCTGCGCCCGAAGAAGTCGCGGATGACGGCGCTGAGCGCCTTCGGATTGATCAGCTTCTGTGGCGACATTTGCTCAATGCTTTGATCGAACAGCGTCATGCGCTCCTTGACGAGGCGCTCCGTGCGCGCCAAGCCGACACGGCACTGGTTGGCGAGTAATTCGCCCACGGTGCGGATGCGCCGGCTGCCGAGGTGGTCAATGTCGTCTACCGAACCTTCGCCTTTTTTCAAACGCAGCAAATACTTGGTGGCTTCGACCAGGTCTTCCTTCGTCAGAATGCGGGCGTCCTGCTTGTCCTTGAGACCAAGCTTCTGGTTGATCTTGTAGCGACCGACGCGGCCGAGGTCGTAGCGCTTCGGGTCAAAAAACAGGCGCTTGATCAGGGCACGAGCGTTGGCGGGCGTGGGCGGATCACCCGGGCGCAGGCGCCGGTAGATTTCCTTCAGCGCTTCGTCTTCATTGCGGGCCGGATCTTTCTTCAGACACTTGATGATGATGCCGTCGTCGGAGGTCGTGTCCACGACCTTGATCTTGGTGACGCCCAGTTCAGCGAGCTGTTTCACCACCGCTTTGGAAAGCGGCTCGAACGCACGAGCTACAACGAGATTCTTCTCGTCATCCACCGCGTCCTGGATGAGCACCTTGTTCTGCAGATCTTCGAGCCTTTCGGCTTCTTTGACGGTCAGTTCTTCCGTCTCGTAAAACAGCTTGATGATTTCCTCATCGGTGCCGCGCACCTTTTCTTGGGCCTCCTTGCCCTTGATGTCGCCATCGAGGAACGCCAAGGCGCGAAAGAAAGTGGTTGTCAAGAACTTCCGCCGACGCTTCTTGCGGTCGAGATAGACATATAGCAAATCGGCCGTGTCGAATTGCGCTTCGTACCAAGATCCACGATCCGGAATGACGCGGAAGGAATGCAGCATCTTGCCGTTCGGGTGCTGGGTGGCCTCGAAGGCAATGCCCGGCGAGCGGTGCAACTGACTGACCACGACGCGCTCGGCCCCGTTGATCACGAACGTCCCTTGCGGGGTCATCAGCGGCAGTTCACCCATGAACACCTTCTCTTCCCGAGTGGCGCGGCTTTCCTCCCGGAGCAGGAAGGTGACGTAAAGCGGCGCGCCGAAGGTCAGGCCTTCGCGAATGCACGCCAACCAATCCAGCTTCGGTGCCCCCACTTCGTAGGAGTGGAAGTCCAGCACACACTTCCCATCGTAACTCTCGATAGGGAAAATCTCGGTGAACACTGCCTGGAGGCCGGCGTTTTTCCGTTTGGAAGCCGCGCCTTCGGCCTGCAGAAACTCCACGTAGGACTGAGTCTGCAGTTCGATGAGGTTCGGCGGGGCAATGATCTCTTTGATCTTGCCGAAGTTAGTCCGTTCAGTAGCTCGCGCTGGCATGTGCTTGATTCTTCCGACGACCGACACTAAACCGGTCAGGGTTAACAAAGATAAATCACCGATCCGAGTCCCGCATTTCGCGTTGAACTCACCGGCTCAATCACCACGCTAAGTGGTTGAAACTGGATGTTTTTCAAAAGGCTTCGCGCCTTGCTGAACAGGCACATCGGGGCGACGAACCGAAGCCCGCCGCCCCAAATCGTGCGCTCGAAACTACTTAAGTTCGGCTTTGCCGCCGGCTTCCTCAAGCTTCTTCTTAGCGGCTTCGGCATCCGCCTTCGGAGCTCCTTCGAGCACCATCTTGGGCGCGCCCTCCACCAGAGCCTTGGCTTCCGCGAGGCCCAGTCCGGCCTTCACTTCGCGCACGGCCTTGATGACCGAGATCTTCTTTTCAGCCGGAGCTGACAGGAGTATCACGTCAAAAGTGGTCTTGGCTTCGGCCACCGGAGCGGCCGCCCCACCGGCGCCTCCCACAGCAGCGGCGGCAACCGGCGCGGCCGCCGTGACGCCCCACTTCGTTTCGAGGTGTTTAACCAGATCAGCGGCCTCAAGGACCGTGAGTTTACTCAGTTCTTCTACTAGGTTTGCGATGTCTGCCATGTTATCTTTCAGTTTCGTCGTCACCCGCGGCCGCGGGTGTTTTCAGTCCACTGCCTACGAACCGACGAGTTACTTTGTTAAGGGTTGAACTACCCTGCCACCACGGGCGGCGGGGAAAGGATTAAGTCGGCGGCGGGTTCAGCCGGCTTAGCTGGCTCAGACTCGGCCTGTTCCGACTTGGCTCTAATGACGCGGACCAGTTGGGTGGCCGGGGTGTTGAGCAACACGACCAGTTGGGTGGCCGGTGCGTTCAATACTCCCAGCAACTTCCCGCGCAGCACGTCCAGCGACGGCAGGTCGGCGAGCGCCAGTAACTGCGCCTCAGCCAGCCGGACGTTGTTAAGGAAGCCAAACTTTAGCTTAGGTTTATCAAACTCGGACGCGAAGGTCTTGATGGCCTTGGCGGCGACGGAAATATCCTTCTGGCCGGTCACGACTGCTAATTGGCCGGTGAGCGGCCCGCCGAGGTCCGCCACGCCCGTCTCCTGCGCGGCAATGCGAAAGATAGAGTTCTTGACGACGTGCAACTCCGCGCCGGCCTTGGCCAGACGTTTGCGCAATTCGCCGAGGGGCCCCACTTTCAGGCCGGTGTAATTGACCACGATGAAGAACGGCGCGCTGTTGAGACGGGCCACGTATTCCTTCGTCAGACTTTGTTTTTCTTGGCGCATGGGAAAATCTCCGGGGATCAGGCCGTGAACTCTTTAAGGTCCACCCGCACCGGCGGGCTCATCGTGGCGGACAGGGTACAACTCACCATGTAAGTGCCTTTGACGCTCGACGGTTTGGCCTTTTGCACTGCCTCAATGACGGCGTGAGCATTCTCCGCAAGCTGCTGCGCGGTAAAGTTGACCTTGCCGACAGGCACATGCACGTTGCCGGCCTTGTCAACCTTGAACTCCACGCGTCCGGCCTTCACTTCCTTGACCGCCTTGGCGGTGTCATCGGTGACCGTGCCAGTCTTCGGATTGGGCATCAGGCCACGAGGGCCGAGCACCTTGCCGAGCTTGCGAACCTCGCCCATCGCTTCAGGCGTGGCTACGGCGACATCAAAGTCCGACCAGCCATCCTGACACTTCTTAATCAAATCGTCGTAACCGACAAACTCAGCTCCTGCAGCTTTCGCGGCGTCGGCGGCATTACCGGGTTTGGCAAAGACCACCACACGAACGGTTTTGCCGCTGCCATGCGGAAGCGGCACGGTACCGCGCACCATCTGGTCAGATTGCTTGGGGTCAACGCCCAACCGGAACGCCAACTCGACGCTCTCATTGAACTTGGCCTTAGGGAACTTGGCAAGGACTTGGACGGCATCCTTGAGAGGATAAGCCTTTTTGGCATCCACCTGTTCAAGGGCTTTCTTGTATCGTTTACTTGGCATGTTACTGGTTGCGGTACGAACGAGCTGCGCTCTCCCGCGGTTTGGTTTTAGTCAACTACTTCGATACCCATGCTGCGGGCGGTTCCCGCGATGACGCGGAAAGCGGCTTCGTCCTTGGTAGCGTTGAGATCCTTGGCCTTCATCTTGACGATCTCCATGACCTGTTGGCGAGTCACCTTGCCGACCTTCTCCTTGTTCGGTTCCTTGGCACCCGCAGTGATGCCGGCGGCCTTCTTGAGCAGGATGGCCGCAGGAGGCGACTTGGTAATGAAGGTGAAAGACTTGTCTTGAAAGACGGTGATCTCGACCGGAATGATCAGCCCAGCCTGTTCCTTCGTACGCGCGTTGAACTCCTTACAGAAGGCCATGATGTTCACGCCGTGCTGGCCGAGGGCCGGGCCGACGGGCGGGGCCGGGTTGGCCTGGCCGGCCGGAATTTGCAGCTTGATCTTACCGGTAATCTTCTTTGCCATAAAATTTCTAGGTTTGACGAGCGGTGGATTGGCTCAAGGGCGGTGGGCCGCTCAGGCTTTCTCCACCTGCCAGTATTCGAGTTCGACGGGCGTGTTACGGCCGAAAATATTGACGGTCACTCTGAGCTTGCCGCGCGCAGGTTCAACTTCCTCAATCACCCCGCTGAAGTTGAGGAACGGGCCGTTGTTGATCTTGATGGTCTCGCCGACCTCGAAGCTGACCTTGGGCCTCTCTGTTTCCTCGGAGTCGGAAATCTGGGCCTTGATCTGCTCCACCTCCTCGGCCGGCGTGGGGATAGGCGGTTCGCCGCCCACAAAGCCGATCACGCCCTGGGTTTCCTTGATGAAATACCAAGGCTTCTCAATGATACGGTTGTTCTCATCCAGCAGCACCATGTCCACGAAAACGTAGCCGGGCCAAAGCTTGCGGGACGAAACGGTCTTCTTCTGATTGCGCACCTCAACAACCTTCTCCATGGGAACGAGAACCTCCTTGATGAGATCATTCATCTCCTCGGGCTTGATGCGCCGCTCGATGCTCTCTTTGACCTTCCCCTCCTGACCAGAAAGCGTATGGATGATAAACCACTGGCTGCGCATGGCGATGCCTAGGAGTTGACAGCCTTGGTCAACCAAGTGAACAGGATCGTGAAAACGCCGTCCGTGAAAACGGTGAAAATTCCGATCATGCCGGTCACCACCAGAACCACCACAGTCGAGCCTTTGAGCTCGTCCCAACTGGGCCAGGTGCATTTGCGAAGCTCCTCGCGGGTCTCCTGGACGTAGTTGGAAAAACGGGTCAGGTAGCCGCCCTTCCAGAGCAGCCCAAAGGACACGGCGACGACCACCGCGCCGACTATTAAAATGACTGTATCTTTATTCATTGCAACACTTGGCGGAGAGGGAGGGATTCGAACCCCCGTCGGGCGTGAACCCGAAGCGGTTTTCAAGACCGCCGCAATCGACCACTCTGCCACCTCTCCGCTTGGGAGTGGCTGGCAGGGCGGG